>CAZCXB010000042.1:0-13172 GCA_964502485.1 uncultured Muribaculaceae bacterium
AAACAGAAGGGGTAGAGGTGTGTTATTATATATATAAACTGCTTCATCTGCAGATATATTAACACCTTCGACTGCTTTATTTAAAATCTCATCCCTCTCCATTGATATATGTAACATTTTGATTCTTGCAAAAGTAAAAGATTTATTCAGATAATGTTACAAAAAGGGTATATTTGCGAATTAAATCATTACAAAAGTTTCTTAATAATGGACAATTTCTTTGAGGGCGAGAACTTGCGTTATGCAATGATTGGCAGCGGAAGCTGGGCTACTGCACTTGCTAAACTGCTCTTGAACAACCAGCAAAAGATCTCCTGGTATGTCAGGGATGATGAGATGATAGAACATATAAAGAAGAGTCATCACAATCCATATTATCTGCCGGCGGTTAAATTTGATCCCGATAGAATCTATATGAGTTCAGATATAAGTGAGATTGCAGATTCTGCCGATGTTCTGGTTTTTTGTATCCCATCTGCATACTTTCTTCAGGAGATAGAGAATATAACTATTTCGCTAAAGAATAAGTTTATTATCAGTGCAATAAAAGGGGTTATCCCGGTGGATAATATTACAATTGCAGAGTATTTCAATCAAAAATTTGATATCCCTTTCAGTAGTATAGGTGTTGTAAGCGGGCCGTGTCATGCAGAAGAGGTAGCCATGGAGAGGCTCTCTTATCTTACACTCTCAAGTAAACATATTGAGGTTGCAAGATCTATGTGTGATGTTTTTGCCTGCGATTATATCAAAACTGTACCTGGAACAGATATATATGGTGTTGAGTTTGCTGCTGTTCTTAAAAATATATACGCAGTTGCAGCAGGGGTCTGCCATGCACTATCCTATGGCGATAACTTTATGGCTGTGCTTATAACAAGCTCTTTTCATGAAATGCGCGATTTTTTACATGCAACCCACCCGGACAGAACCAGAAGGACATCAACCTCGGCATATCTTGGCGATCTTCTCGTTACTTGTTACTCTCAATTTAGCAGAAACAGAACTTTCGGAAGTATGATAGGGAAAGGGTACTCTGTTCAATCTGCTCAGGTGGAGATGAATATGGTTGCAGAGGGTTATTACGGAACCAAATGTATCTTTGAGTTAAACAAGAAGTATGGTGTAGATATGCCAATAGCAGAAGCTATGTACAAGATACTCTATGAGGAGAAGTACCCGGCTTATATAATTAAACAACTTTCAGAAAATTTTCAGTAGTTTTTGATATGGATAATTCTGTACAATCAGACAATCTCAGTAAGATTGTTTCAATCGATTTAAAAGGGTTAAAGGGTTCATATGATAAGAGTGAATACGACCTGTATATAAAAAAGGCAGAGAGCTCATTTGATACATTAGTCAACAGAATAGGGAGGGGCAAAGAGTTTCTTGGCTGGTTGAACCTACCCTCAGGGATAAGTTCATCCGACAAAGAGCTAATCAATAATATCGCAAATGACTGGAAATCAGATATTGAGATTGTGGTTGTAATTGGTATCGGCGGATCTTATCTTGGCTCAAAAGCTGCTCTGGAAGCTCTATCCCACCATTTTTCACTCTATATGGGGAGAGGTGAGTGGCCACAGATTGTATTTGCCGGTCAGAACCTCTCGGGAGAGTATCTGTCAGAGCTGACAGACCTGATTAAAGAGAGGAGCACTGCTGTAATTGTTATATCTAAATCCGGAACAACTACCGAGCCTGCTGTGGCTTTCCGTTTAATAAGCAGATTAATGGAATCAAGATATTCCGTTGAGGAGTGTCGTAGAAGAGTTGTTGCAGTGACAGACAAATCTTCGGGTGCTCTTAAGAAGCTGGCAGATGAACAGGGTTATATCAGTTTGGTGATTCCTGATGATGTTGGTGGGAGATACTCTGTACTTACACCTGTGGGTCTTCTTCCCCTTGCAGTTGCAGGTGTAGATGTGGAGGCTATGGTTGCAGGTGCTGCCAGGATGGAGTCAATCTGCTTACAAAAGAGTAGTGAAAACCCTGCAATAGTATATGCAGCTTTAAGAAATCTTCTCTATTCACAGGGTAAGAAGATAGAGATTCTGGTCAACTATAATCCTAAATTGCAATACTTCTCTGAGTGGTGGAAACAGCTGTTTGGAGAGAGTGAGGGTAAGGAGGGTCGTGGTATATTCCCCGCTTCTGTCAATTTTACATCCGATCTTCACTCGATGGGTCAATATATTCAGGAGGGTGAGAGAACTATTTTTGAGACAGTTATAAGTGTCAATAAGCCAAAAAGAGATATTATCATCGAGAGCAATAAAGATAATCTGGATGGTCTTAATTTTTTGTCGGGCAAAACTGTAGATGAGTGTAACAAGATGGCAGAGTTGGGAACAATGATTGCTCACATGGATGGTGGTGTTCCCAACATTAAAATTGAGATTCCTCAACTTGACGAATATAGCCTTGGTGCTCTCTTCTACTTCTTTGAGTTTGCATGTGGAGTCAGTGCCTATATGCTTGGTATAAATCCATTCGATCAACCCGGAGTTGAGGATTATAAACGTAACATGTTTGCATTGCTTGGTAAGCCCGGCTTTGAGGAGCTTGCTGTTAAACTAAGGGGAGAGATTTAATTTAAAACTCTCCGGTCCCGGTTTTAACTCTCTAAATTATCTAGTATGAGATTTCTGGAACAGGTTGCCGGCCATTTTTATAATAGGGACAAATCAGCAATCGGCGAGCTTTGCTTTATCTTCCCAAACAGAAGATCGGGGCTCTTTTTTCGTAAATATCTCTCAGGAAAAGTAGAGAAGCCTATATTCTCACCGGCAATATTTACTCTTAAGGATATGGTCACATCTCTCTCCGGCAAAAGAGAGGCAGACAGAATTGAGCTTCTCTTTGATCTTTACTCTACATACCGGCAAGTGGTAGATACTCCTGAGAGTTTTGATGAATTTATCTACTGGGGCGAGATAATTCTTAATGATTTTAATGACACAGACAGGTATCTTGTCGATGCAGAGAAGCTTTTTTCTAATGTAAAGGATCTTAAGGAGATTGATAGTGATTACTCCTTCCTCTCCCAAACACAATTGAGGGCAATCAAGAGTTTCTGGGAGGGATTCCTTCCGGAGGGTGATAGTAGTAATAAACGAAATTTTCGCTTAACATGGGAGGTTTTATATCCTTTATATAAAGGTTTTAGAGAGAGATTATTAAAGAAGGGAGCCGGTTATGAGGGGTTGTTATATAGAGAGGTTGCCCTTAACAGCGAACTTTTGGGACCTCTAAGAGAGTACAGAAGAGTTGTTTTTGTTGGATTTAATGCACTTAACGAGTGTGAGAAGAGAGTTTTTAAAACTCTTCAAAGTATGGGAATTGCAGATTTTTACTGGGACTATGAATCTGAATTACTAAAGGATCCGGATAACAGAGCATCATACTTTATGAGTTACAATCTCTCCAATTTTCCATCGCTTGAGCAAATTGATATCTCAGTCAACTCTGTTCCGGAGATAGAGATAACGGGAGTTGCCTCATCTGTGGTTCAGACAAAAATTGCAGGTGAGATACTAAAGGATATACCCGGCACGACAGAGAATGCAGTGATACTCCCCGATGAGTCTCTGTTGATGCCGATGTTAAATTCGATACCCTCAAATATTGAGAGTATAAATGTTACTATGGGTTACCCGGTAAGCGGTACTCCGGTAATCTCTCTTATTAAACATATCGCAGAGCTTGAGTGGGACTCCCGTGGCTTGTATTATAAACGGGCGCTGCCTCTTTTAAAACACAGCTATATCAATGGTTTAGCAGGTGATCAGGCACGTAGAGTTATCAACAGAATTGTCAAAGAGAGTATTATTTATATACCGGGCTCTATCTTTGAAGAGAGCCCTTTTCTCAAGCTACTCTTTTCACAAATACCCTCCGGAGATAATGCCCCGGCAATGCTTTGTAAGAAGATAACAGAGATACTCGATACTCTTTCTCACTCCCCCGGAATAGAGAGAATAGAGAAAGAGTTCATTTTTCATATTCAGACTGCAATAATCAGGATAGAAGGGATGCTTATTTCGATGTCTGTTAAAACCTTAGGGCGACTATTGAGCATGCTCACACAGGGTATGACAATACCTTTCCGGGGAGAGCCGGTTTCCGGATTACAGATAATGGGGGCACTTGAGACCAGAGCATTAGATTTTGATAATATCATTATCTGCTCAGTAAATGAGGGTCTTTTCCCTAAGAAGAGTATATCAAACTCTTTTATTCCCTATAATCTAAGATTAGGATTCGGACTGCCGGTAAAAGAGCATGAGGATGCACTATACTCATATCTTTTCTACAGACTTATATCACGTGCAAAAAAGGTCTATCTTCTTTATGATACTCGTACAGAGGGGCTTAAAAACGGAGAGGCGAGCCGGTTTATAATGCAGCTCAAATATCTTTATAAACTACCTCTCAGTGAGAAGATTGTAACCTACAGAGTAGAGCCGGAGGTTAGAAAGGATATAGTAATTGAGAAAGATGATACTATGATGGAGAGGTTAAGGCAGCAATTTCTCGGTGATAGTGGTAAAGCTCTCTCAGCATCTGCACTAAATACCTATATCGACTGTCCGCTTAAGTTCTATTTTTCTTCTGTACAGGGTGTTGAGATTGAGGAGGAGATATCGGAAGAGATAGAGGCAAATCAGTTTGGCTCAATGTTTCACTTTGTTATGGAGCAGTTGTATAAACCATATGAGGGTAAAGTTATCACTGCAGAGATCTTAAAAGCACTGCTTGGAGATGAAAATGCAATAGACCAATTTACCGATAAGGCACTCCTTAAACATAAGAATATTTCTAAACCAAAAGGTTATTCTCTTATTGTTAAAAAGCTAATAATTAAGTATGTTCAGATAACTCTCAGATATGATCTTACACTTGTACCATTTGAATATATTGGTGCAGAGAGAAGAGTAACCTCAGTTGTCAATATAAAACCTGGAATGGATGTTCCTCTAAAGGGTTTTATAGACAGGATAGATAAAAAGGGGTTAATAAGAGTTGTAGACTATAAGAGTGGAAAAGGTGATCTAAAGTATAGAGATATTGATTCTCTGTTTGACTCATCTCTAAGAACAAGAAATAAGGTTGCATTTCACATGTATCTTTATGATCTTCTTTTAAATAATAGAGAGGATGTAATTGCAGAGCCCTATTTTATAAGAGAGTTGGCTTTAGGAAGATCTCATTCGATATTTATAGATCAGCAGCAGAGAGCGGATTTCCAAAAGAGCATTGTAAGCCTTTTGTCTCAACTTTTCAATCCTGAAATCCCATTTTCGTCTGCTATAAACAGAGATATCTGCAAGTGGTGTGACTATAACTCCATATGTTATTAATAGAGTGATTATGTCCGGATTGAAGATTATAAAAGCATCTGCTGGCTCAGGTAAGACACATACACTTACCGGTGAATATATAAAGCTCTTAAACAGAGGTGAAAGGGCATATCGCCATATTTTGGCGGTCACCTTTACAAATAAGGCCACCGAGGAGATGAAGAGACGAGTGGTAGAGACGCTCTATAAAGATAGTCTTGTAAACAGAGAGTCGGGTAGAAGACTTTCAGAGATTTTACACGACTACTCCTCGTTCTCCATAAGTACAATAGACAGGTTTTTTCAACAGACAATGAGGGCTTTTGCCCGTGAAATTGGCAAGAATAGTGCCTATAGTGTAGAGTTGGATCAGGAGATGGTGCTTTCTGAGGCGATAGATAACATGGTTATCAACTTAGATAAGGAGGAGAGTGCAGATCTTCTTGATTGGCTGACCACCCTTGGAACGGATGCTATTGAGAGTGGAGGGGGGTGGAACTTTAAAGGGAAGCTAACCTCTATGGCCGGAGAGATATTCCGGGAGAGATATAAAAATCTTAAGAGAGAGGCCTCCGGTGAAATTACAGACAGAGGGAGTTTGTCACTTTTTCGGGATAAGCTTGTTTTAATTAAAAAAGAGTTCGAGAAAAGGGTAACCGAAATATCAGCCGATGCACTAAAGTGTATGGAGAGAAATAACCTCGAACCTGAACATTTTAAGGGTGGATCAAGATCTCCGCTAAGGTTTTTTAAAAAGGTACTCTCGGGTGAGTTTCCCCCATTACCTAAAGAGTTTCC
The DNA here is from genome assembly GCA_964502485.1 of uncultured Muribaculaceae bacterium. Lineage (GTDB taxonomy): Bacteria > Bacteroidota > Bacteroidia > Bacteroidales > UBA932 > Bact-08. The sequence continues at coordinate 6,144 of CAZCXB010000042.1, forward strand.
GGATATGGCACTCAATCCCGAAAACCTCTCTGCCCGTACTACTATAAAAAAGGATCCTGCTCTCTATAACTCGATAGAGAACTGCTGGAGTGAAGGTCTGGCAGAGGCGCTGGAACAGGTGTGCTATATTTATGAAAAAGAAAGAGTTAATTACAATACAGCTGTTTCAGTTTGTGACAATATTCACACTCTGGGAGTACTCTCCGATGTTGAGAAGTTTGTTAAAGAGTACACAGAAGATAAGAATGTGGTACTGATTCCGGAGACTACAGAGCTCCTTAACAAGATAATTGACGGTAGTGATGCCCCTTTTATCTATGAAAAGACAGGTACCCGAATTGACCACTTTATGCTGGATGAGTTTCAGGATACCTCTCTAATGCAGTGGCAGAATTTTCGCCCTCTGATACTTGAGAGTATTGCCGGTGGAAATGATAACCTGATTGTGGGGGATGTAAAGCAGAGTATATACCGATGGAGAGGTTCCGACTGGAATCTTCTTAACAGTGATATTTACAATGATATTCCCAAAGAGAGTATTGTAGAGATGGATCTGCGAAATAACTGGAGATCAACTAAAAACATAATAGGTTTTAACAATGCATTTTTTCCGCACCTCGCTTCTGTATGTAAGTTGCATCTTGATGCACCTGATATCGATGTCTACTCTTCGGTCGAACAGGAGATCTCTCCGGGGATAAGAGATAGTGAGGGTCACGTCTTAGTGAAATTCTTTGAGACCACTAAAGATGGTCCCGGATGGAGAGAGGAGGCTATGAAGTACTCTGCCACTTTAATTGAGAAGTGGACTGCCAACGGATTTGAAATGAAGGATATAACCCTACTTGTCCGTACTAATGACGAAGCTCAGATGCTTGTTATGTATCTTCTTGAGAGGGGATATCCTGTGATCTCCGATGAGGCTCTGCTGGTGAGCTCTTCTCCTGTTGTCAGAAGGGTGTTGGCCGTTCTAAAGTTTATTGTCAATCCGGACGATAGTGTTAATAACACAATTGCTGCCTTTTTGGGGATAGATACAAATAACGTTGTCTCACTCTCTCGTCTGCCTCTATATGAGCTTTGTGAAGAGGCTATCAGAGAGATGAACAAGGTTTTTAACGAGTCGGAATCTCTCTTTATTAACTCTTTCCTGGATCTGGTGCTCGATTATGGGAAGGGAGAAAATGCAGATATTGCTGCATTTATTAAATGGTGGGAAGAGAGAGGCTTTAAGAAGAGCGTTCCGGCACCGGAGGGACAAAATGCTCTTCGTGTTATGACAATACATAAAGCAAAAGGATTGGGAATCCCTATTGTTGTACTTCCATTTTTCGAACTACCAATGGATTACGGAGGATACAATGCTCCTGTGATTTGGTGCAGATCACATATTGAGCCCTATAATACTATCCCTATGTTGCCTGTTAAATATTCAAAGGCACTTGCAGATACTCTTTTCCAAAAAGATTACAGGGATGAGAGGATAATGGCATTCATTGATAACATGAACCTCGCATATGTGGCTCTTACAAGAGCAGAGACCGAGATGGCACTCTTATGCTCCCTCCCTCCTAAAACCGGCGAATCACTATCTGTATCCAAGATCCTATATTCGATGCTCGACTCAGCTCTTGAGGATAACGAATATAATTCAGGGTGCTTTACAAAAAAACATATTAAGAGAGATGATATTGTAAAAGAGACAATTATAATACCATCATTTCTATCCTTTAATACAGAGAACCGTTTAAAGCTTGCTCTGCGAGGAGAGGAGTATTTCAACGAAAGAAGCAGCAGGGGACAAGGTCTTATTATGCATAGAGTAATGGAAAGCATTGTTACTGAGAGTGATCTTGATAAGGCACTTGACAGCGCTCTCTCAGATGGAGTTCTCTCTTATGAGTTGAGAGGGGAGGCAGAGAGAAAGATAAGGCTGATGTTTGACTCAGTAAGGGAGAGACATTGGTTTGACGGAACTTATAAGGTTTACAGGGAGCTTGAGATTCTTTTGCCAGGAGGCTCTGTTAAAAGACCGGACAGAGTCCTGATGGGGGCAGAGGCACAGGTGATTGACTTTAAATTCGGTAAAAAGATGGAGCAGTCACATATAAACCAGGTAAGTGAATATGTAAATCTTCTAAAAGAGATTGGTATAGCATACGTTAAAGGATTTGTATGGTATCCGGAGGAGAGTATCATTGTGGAGGTCTAACCTGTAATCTGTTGATAATGCTGATTATAGCAATTCGGATATAGTCTGCACAACATCTTGAGGGAGTGCGTCTTTAAGGATTACCCTCCTCTCTTTGTCTAAGAGGTAAAAAGAGGGCGAAGGTCTTCTGTCGTATAGTCTCTCTATAGTAATGCTAAAACAGGAGTTATAAGCTACAATCCAGTAATTATTGAATTTGGAAGAGGATAAGCGCCAAAGTGACTCATCCTCTCCTGTATAAACTGCAAGTAGATTGAATGATTTGGACGCCTCTTTAATAACAGGATTTTCTGATAGATATAGAAGGGCTGACTCGCAAGAGGGGCAATCAGGCTCGTAGAACATGATAAGGGTATATCTCTTTGGAAGTCCGTACAGGCTACCCTCTCCCCCTTTTATTGTGGTAAAGCGGAAATCCTGTGCAGGTTCACCCGGTCTGTTTTTTAACGCAATCTCAAGTTGTTCCCTGTACCTCTCTTTAAGAAGGGGGCTAAAAGCTTCATTAGATAAGATAGTATTAAGTACGCAGATATATAAATCTTCGTCTCTTATCCTTGAATTGGGATAGTAAAGAGACTCTTCCAGCATATTTATAAGAAACTCCTTAAGCGGGTCAACTGCATTTAAAACATTATTTGTAAATTTTTCAATAGATTTTTTGGCTATTTCAGGAGTGCAGAGTTTAAGATGGCCGATATAATTAGAGTAAAAACCACGGATAGAGTTAAGATCGGTAAGATAAGTCGAATCAGAAAAATCTGTATTATCCCAGAAATGCTCTGCAATAAATTTTGTACGAGCCTGTTGAGTTGAGTATACAGATGGCACCTCTATCATTTTAAGCACGGCAGAGGAGCTCTGTTGTGGCTTATCTCCTCTCTCTTTACAGGAGAAGATTGCAGTTAATGCAAAGATTAAGATGATTACTTTATAACAATTATTTTTCATGAGAGGGGCTTTAACTAATAAAGACAAATTTATAAAACTTGTTGGAGAGTTATTTGTTTAATTTGGTATATTTAATGCTTATTTTTAGCGGTTCAGAAGCACAAACATAAATTACAATGGAAATAGAGGAGAAAAAATCTGATATAGGGCTTATCGGGCTTGCAGTTATGGGTGAAAACCTTGTTCTTAATATAGAGAGTAAAGGATATAGAGTATCGGTTTTTAACAGAACATATTCTGTTACAGAGAACTTTCTTGCTACCAGGGCGTCAGGGAAAAATATTGCCGGATTTAATGAGATTAAATCGTTTATTGAATCTCTTGAAAGGCCAAGAAAAGTTATGATTATGGTGAGGGCAGGCAAAGCGGTTGATGAGGTAATTGATACCATTGTTCCTCTTCTTGAAAAAGGTGATGTTATAATCGATGGTGGTAACTCCAACCATTTTGATACAGCAAGAAGGGTGAAGTATGCCGAATCAAAATCTCTGCTCTATGTTGGAGCGGGAATTTCAGGAGGTGAAGAGGGGGCTTTGAAGGGGCCCTCAATTATGCCGGGAGGTTCAAATGGGGCATGGTTTATAATAAAGGATATCTTTAGAAACATTGCTGCAAAGTCAGAGGATGGATCACCTTGTTGTGAATGGATTGGCGGTGGTGGATCAGGCCACTTTGTAAAGATGGTACATAACGGGATCGAGTATGGAGATATGCAGCTGATATCAGAGGCTTACTCTGTAATGAAGAGTATGTCTTACATGGACAACGAATCTATGGCCCAATTGTTTGATTTATGGAACAGAGGGAAACTAAAGAGTTACCTGATAGAGATAACGGCAAATATTCTTAATTATAAAGACGGTAAAGGAGATTATCTGATAGATAAAATACTTGATAGAGCCGGTCAAAAGGGTACGGGAAAACTATCTGTATTTAATGCCATGGAGCTTGGGTTACCTTTGAATCTAATATCTGCTGCAGTATTTGAGAGATCCCTCTCTTCGGAAAAAGATTTAAGGGTAAGAGCTTCCCAAGTTTTTAAAAGGGTTCCCGGAAGTTTTGCCAAACCGGAACCTCAAGAGATTCATGACTCTCTTTATGCTTCTAAATTAGTTTCATATGCTCAGGGTTTTAACCTTCTAAAAAAGGCATCCATAGAGTTTGGATGGAGTCTTAATCTTGCTTCAATTGCCGCAATCTGGAGAAACGGCTGTATCATAAGGTCGGTATTTTTAGATAGAATATCTGAGGCTTATACCAAGAGTCCGGACTTAGATAATATGTTACTGGACAAATATTTTGCAGATGATATTAAGAGCTCGCTCACTGCATGGAGCTCACTCACTGCAAAGGCTGCTATTGCCGGAGTTTCAATCCCTGCATTCTCATCTGCATTGAACTACTTCTACTCAATAAGTAGTGCTAATCTTCCGGCAAACATGATTCAGGCTCAAAGAGACTATTTTGGTGCTCATACTTTTGAACGAACTGACAGAGAGCGAGGAGAGTTTTTTCATGAAAACTGGACAGGAGAGGGCGGAGATACAAGTTCACACACCTATAACGTCTGACATTTGATTATGGATAGTCAGGCTATAATCATCTTTGGAGGATCGGGAGATCTTACAGGAAGAAAACTAATACCAGCCCTCTTTAATCTGTATAAAAGAGGGGGATTGAATCCGGACTCTCTTATTATTGGAGTAGGCAGAACACCTTATGGTTCAAATGAATACAGAGAGCATCTACTATCAAAAGGAGATTATGAGAGAGAGGATAAAAATCTAAGCTCTTTTTTTGAGAGGGTAGAGTATATTCAGATGGATCTTTCAAATCTAAATGACTATAAGCAACTTAAAAAGAGATTGCTAGAAACCGGTATCAAAAACTATCTCTTTTATCTGGCAACACCCCCATCTATGTACGGTATCATACCGGAAAACCTTAAAAGAGCGGAACTAAATATTCAGGAGAGAGGGTTGGATGGAGAGGTGACAGCCAGCAGAAGAATTATTGTTGAGAAGCCATTCGGATATAATCTTGAGAGTGCAGTAGCTATGAACAGAGCTCTGATTGATGTTTTTCCGGAGAGTCAGATTTTTCGGATAGACCATTACCTTGGTAAAGAGACAGTTCAAAATATACTGGCCCTTAGATTTGCCAATACCATCTTTGAACCCATCTGGAATCGTCACTATATTGAGAGAGTAGAGATTACTGCTGTGGAAAATATGGGAATTGAGAGCAGAGGAGGTTTTTATGATGGTATAGGAGCATTAAGGGATATGGTTCAGAATCACCTTATTCAGCTTCTTGCTCTTGTTGCGATGGAGCCCCCCCTCTTTTTTGGAGAGCAGGAGTTTAGGGATGAAGTTGTAAAGGTTTATAAATCACTTAAGAAGATATCAAAAGAGGATATTCCATCGCAGGTAGTAAGGGGTCAGTATATTGCCGGAGAGAAGAGAGGTTTAATGGCAAATGGTTACCGAGAGGAGAGGGGGGTTAACCCGGAGTCTCAAACTGAGACCTTCCTTGCAATGAGGGTAAATATTGCCAACTGGCGTTGGGAGGGGGTTCCGTTCTATATAAGAACAGGAAAGCAGATGCCAACAAAAGTTACAGAAATCGTAATACATTTCCGTAAGACACCTCATCGTCTTTTTAGCTGTGCAGAGGAGTGTCCCGAGCAAAATCAACTGATAATCAGGATTCAACCGGACGAAGGTATGGTTCTTAAATATGACATGAAGATTCCCGGAAGTGGTTTTAATGTAACTCAGGTACCTATGGAATTTACATACAGTAAACTGGGAGAGGTCAATGCAGAGGATGCATACTCAAGACTTATTGAGGAGGCACTTTCGGGAGACAACACTCTTTTTACAAGAAGTGACGCTGTTGAGGCAAGCTGGAGATATTTCGCCCCTATTCTTGAATCATTTAGTGCCGGTTCTACTCCTCTCTACGGATACCCTGCAGGCAGCTGGGGACCACTTGAGAGTGAAACCATTATTGAAGATGGGCATAAGTGGACAAATCCATGTAAGAATCTGACAAACACAAATCTCTATTGCGAACTTTAGAGGAGATATTAAGTGATAATAAGATGAAATCTGATATTTCTGAAGAGCTTACTTTAATGTTAATCAAGATGATAGAAGAGAAGAGATTGTCAAATCCATCTTCCCTCTTCTCTCTTGCTATCTCGGGAGGTGGTTCACCTATGAGACTTTTCGGGTTATGGTCTCAAAAATTCAGAGATTCAATTCCCTGGAGTAGAATATCCCTGTTTTGGACAGATGAGAGGGCTGTACCACCCGAAGATTCCGAAAGCAACTATGGCATGGCAAAAAGCAACCTACTTGAGAGGGTTCCTATCCCTGATAATCAGATTTATAGAATAGAGGGAGAGAGTGATCCTCAAATAGAGTCTGTAAGATACTCTTCACTCTTAAAGTCGGTTTTACCTCATAAAGATGGATTCCCGGTTTTTGATCTGATTATTCTTGGAATAGGTGTTGATGGCCATACTGCTTCAATATTTCCCGGACAGGATCAACTCTATACATATAACCTCGCTTATGCACCCTCACTAAACCCATACAGCGGGCAAAAGAGAGTAACAATGACAGGAAAAACTATCCTCAATTCAAAAAGAAGTGTTTTCTACCTTACAGGAGAAGAGAAGAGGGAGGCAGTAGATATGGTAATAAAAAACTCCGGCGAGAGTAGATATCCTGCATCATATTTTCTGAAATTTTTGCAATTATCTTCAATTTACTGGGATGCTACATAACCCAAATAAGATATGCTTCAACTTTAAAATCAATTTATATCTTTGTAAATGTTCACTAAGATTACAATCATAT
>CAZCXB010000043.1:0-12992 GCA_964502485.1 uncultured Muribaculaceae bacterium
ATAATGAATAACGGCCAAAATAACAGCTAATTATAATTTCACTTTTGAGTGTAATTAATGTAAGTATTATTTTGGCCGCAATTTTCTATCAGATTAATTGTTGTTGAGATGCGGTATCTCAACCTCATTTCGATAGTCCCCGATAAGATACTGACTGAAGTAATCTGCCATTCTCCAGAAGAAGTATTCTGTCATATCTCCAAAGGCGTGTCTCTGGCCGGGAAGTACAAGCATATCAAAGCGTTTATTTGCCCTTATAAGAGCATTTGCCATTCTGTATGTGTTACCCGGATGAACATTATTATCTATATCTCCTGTTACAAGCATTAGTCTGCCTTTCAGATTTTTTGCTATCTGAGAGTTGCGGTCTATGCTGTATTTGAAGGTAGTATCTCCCTTCTCAGAAACTGTCTCAAGTACTCCATGGTGCTGTTCGCTCCACCAACGGTTGTAGATGTTGTTTTCGTGATTTCCTGCACTTGATACGGCAACTTTAAAAAAGTCAGGATATACCAGCATTGCAGCTGTGGACATAAAACCTCCGCCCGAGTGGCCATGTATCCCCACTTTATTTATATCAATAAACTTATGTTTTGCAGCGAGCTTCTCTACGGCAACCTTTTTGTCTTCCAGTCCATAATCTCTAAGGTTACCGTATCCGTAGTTATGATACCATTTAGAGCGTGCAGGGTGTCCTCCGCGGTTACCTACTGTGATCACGATGAATCCAAGCTGAGCAAGACGGTCAACCCTATCCATGCTCTTTGTCCATGAGGCATTTACCGCCTCTGTCTGTGGGCCGGGATATACATACTCTATGATTGGGTATAGCTTTGTAGAGTCAAAATCGAATGGTTTATACATAACTCCATATAGGTCTGTCTTACCGTCTCCCGCCTTAATTTTAAATCTCTCCGGGAATCTATAGCCCATTGCAAAAAGCTGACTTAGGTCTGTCTCTTCCAGGTCGCGGATTCTCTTTCCTGTGTTATCGTATAGCGCAGATTTAGGGGCGGTGTCTACTCTTGAGTAGTTGCTAACAAAGTATTTGCCGTTATCGGAGGTGTTTGACTCATGGTTGAAATCTCCGGGATTGAGCAGTTTGAGATTACTTCCGTCAAGATTGACTCTGTACTGATGTGTGTAATATGGATTCTCTCCCGGCTCTTTGGCGTTTGCAGTAAAATAGACTACCCTTTGTGCAGGATCTACAGCAACTACATCCTCAACGTGAAACTCGCCTGAGGTGAGTTGCGTCTTAAGGTTTCCTTCTCCGTCATAGAGATAGAGGTGTGCCCATCCGCTTCTCTCAGACCAGAAGATAAACTCATTCCCATTATTTATTAATCTTACTGGGCGTGACTCGATATAGGTATTCATTCTCTCTTTTACCAGAGGTTTAATAGAATCTGTACCGATATGTGCAACGCAGAAATCCACTCTTTTAAGATCGCGGCTTACTCGGGTAACATAGAATTTACTCTCATCTCCAAGCCATACATTGTGTCTGATCTCATCAAAAGCATTCTTCTTAAGGGCAGGCTCAGTACTAATTCTTATCTCCTGATCTTTGAATGCACTTGTGCTGATCTCTTTATAACTCTTACTCTCCATATCGAACAGATAGAGGTGTCTTGAGGGGGCCTCTGACTCTCCCGGCATATGGTATTTGTATCTTTCAAGTTTTGGTCTTGGTTCACTAAGAACATTAATAACCCACAGGTCTTTAACTTTTGAGGTGTTGCTTCTTATGAAAGCAAACTTTTTTGAGTCCGGAGACCAGACGATAAATGCACCTGATCTCTTGTTCTTCTCCTTCTCGGTAGCGTAGAGGTCACCATTGCCGGAGCCGAAGCCAAAATCGAATGTGCCTCCTGTAGTAAGCCGGTGTTCTACAATTGTTGTATCCTCATCATTAATTCGGGCCTTCTCAAAATTCTCCATATCCATATAATAGAGGTCGAAATTTCGTGAGAAAACTACTGTGCTCTTGTCGGGAGATACGCTTCCCCAATTAGGATAGGGCTTGGGACTCTTATAATCTGCTATCTCGGTTAGCTTGTTAGTGGCAATATCATATTCGAATCCGTGTACCTTCTTCTCCTTTTTTGGTTTACCACTCTTATCATCCTTCACCTCTACAATTGCGGTGCTGGTTATCTCAAAAGTAAACTTCTTGTCATCAACAAGTTTGAGTTTTTGAAGAGGGATATTCTGAGCATCAAAAGGATCTTTTACAATCTCTGTAAGTTGTGCTGCAAGTTTAGCGTTGTCGAAGATTAATTTTTTCACCCCTGTAGCAGGATCTACCAGATAGAAGAGCGTCCCTTCCGGAGTTTGCCAGGCATACCAGAATTTATCGGAGTTCTTAAACCAGTTAGGTGTAACAGAGGTCGAGAAGACAAGTTTGTTAATTTTTTTTGGTGAAAACCTTGCGGCAAGATCGTAGTTTGCCGTAGTAACGGGAGTCTGCTGTGCCCAGCATAAAAACCCTGTAAAGATGATTAAAAGTGATAGAATTGTTCTTTTCATTGTATTAATAAGTTGAAATTATAAGCTAAGTATTGAGATTATGTTGTAAATCTATTGCAAATTGTACAAAAATACAATAAATTTATAATCTACAAACTCCACTCACCCACCTCCATGTCGTGAAGTGAGCCACTCTCTACCCGAAATCTTAAGGCAGTACGTACATTGTGTAACCCCTGAACTCCTGCTGCACCCGGGTTTATACAGATAAGGTTGTTCTTGCGGTCGTTTATAACTTTAAGTATATGAGAGTGACCGCAGATAAAAACATCCGGCCGGTGTGCCTCAATAAGCTGAAGCGCTCTATAGTCATATCTGCCCGGATATCCCCCAATGTGCATCATCAGAAAATTCATCCCTTCTAAACGGAAGTTTTGTATGTAGGGGTGGATAAGCCGCACCTCCTTATCATCGCAGTTTCCATAAACTCCTCGCAGAGGTTTGAAAGAGGAGATTGCATCGGATACGGCGCTGTTGCCAAAATCTCCGGCATGCCATATCTCCTGTGTATCTTTAAAAAACTCCCTGAGTTTATCGTCAAAAAAGCAGTGAGTGTCCGACAGTAATCCTATATATGCCATTTTATAACTTGATGACAATCTTTTTCTTATATAGAACGATAGCCATTCCTGTAAAGATAGAGACATAGATTAGAGCATAAAGCAGTGAACCCCATTCGTTGTGCCCGAGAAGAGATACGCAAACATTTTGATAAAACCAGTTAGCGGCACTGATTGTCACCTCTTTGAGTGATCCGTCTGTCTGAGGAAGAAACTCTTTCCATTTAATAACTCTGCCAAATGTCTTTGCAAAAACTGCTGCCATCACAAACGCAAACAGAGGATTAAGACCTAATGCTTTAAACGGGAAGAAGATCTTCTCCTTACCTTTAATATCTATAAAGTAGATAAAGAGTGAGAGCATAAGGACAGACCAGCCGCCTGCATAGAGAACATATGAGGGTGTCCATAATGGTTTATTAATCGGGATTATGGTACTAAGTATTACTCCCGCACCCAGGCTTAGAAGGCCGATAGTATAGAGATCGGCAACTGCGTTGATCTTCTCCTTGCTTTTTCTGATTAACCCACCAATAAGGTATCCGAAGAGAACTGTGGCAGATCCGGAGAGTACCCCAAGTAAACCTTCGGGGTCAAAAGGCATACCGAATCCCTTGTAAACGTGAGTTATACCTACAATTGCAACATCTATATTACCTGCAATTGTCCCCTCTTTGGAGAATGGATCTTCTCCACCGAAAATAAAAAGAATAGACCAGTGAATAAACATAAGCGCTATACCTGCAATAATTATCTTCTTTGGTTTTTGAAGCCATAGGGAGATCAGTGCGCCAACAAGATAGCATAATGCAATTCTCTGGAGAACTCCGAATATTCTTAGATTTTCGAGATATACCATCCAGTTTGCCCCAAAAGAAAGTTCCGGATTTGGTGATGTGTTGTAGAATGGAAATGCATTAAGAAGAAGACCGGTAAGGAAGATCATGGCCGATCTTACAACTACCTTCTTAACAGATTTGGAGTTAAGAGTATCGTTGTATTTTGCAAAAGCAAAGGCAAGAGCAGCCCCTACAATAAAGAGGAAGAAGGGAAAGACCAGGTCTGTTGGAGTGCATCCATGCCATGCCGCATGTTTAAGAGGAGGAAAGATTTTCCCCCATGAGCCGGGATTATTTACAAGAATCATTCCGGCTATTGTCATACCCCTTAACACGTCCAGTGCGGTGTATCTGTGTGTGAGCTCTTTAACCATTTTTACAATCTATTATAGACAAAAATAACCTTTTTAAATATATTTGTATCCAAATGGAACTCTTTTTTACAAATAAAATAGATGGCAACAGAGCCACTCTTGAGTCGGCGGAGTCTCTTCACTGCTCAAAAGTGAAGCGTCACTCTGCAGGTGATATTATCAGTTTTACTGACGGGAAAGGAAATCTCTATACCGGATCCATACTTAGTGTAGCCCATAGAGAGACTCTGTTAGAGATCACTGATTGTGTTACCGGTTATGAGAAGAGGGATTACTATCTTCATATGGCTGTTGCCCCTACAAAGAATCCCGACAGGTATGAGTGGTTTATTGAGAAGGCAGTTGAGCTTGGTGTAGATGAGATTACCCCTCTTATTGCAGATCACTCGCAAAGGCGTATTTTCAATAAGGAGAGGGGAGAACGGCTTATACTCTCGGCCATGAAACAGTCTCTTAAAACGAAACTGCCTGTTCTTAACCCGGTGAAAATGGCAGATTCTCTAATAACCCAATATAGAGAGAGTGAAGATTACCTTAAACTTATTGGCCACTGCAGAGAGGGGTTTAGGTCTCCCTTAACGGAGATTCTCTCGCTTAAAGATAAGGATAACAGAGCTTTTAAAAAGATCTTAATTTTGATAGGTCCTGAAGGTGACTTCTCTGCCGCTGAGACAGAGTTGGCTCTAAGCAGCGGTTTTGCCCCTTTTCATATGGGAGAGTCCCGGCTACGAACAGAGAGCGCTGCTCTTACAGCTGTTACCGCAGTCTATCTCATGCATATTTAAAACGTGTGCAGCTATTTGACAATCAAATATGTCATATAGGCAACATATAAAGTAAGAAGTACACCGCCCTCAAATTTGTCTATTCTCTGACCTTTACCCCTGAATCCGAAGAACAGTACCAGGCCGGTAGCTGCAGCAGCAACCACAGCGTCTGTTATACTCTCTCCTGAAACCGGGATAGGCAGAATAACCGAACTGAGGCCAAGCACCATAAAAATGTTGAATATGTTCGAGCCCACTACATTTCCAACGGCAATATCGCTGTTACCACGGAATGCCGCAACTGCACTTGTTGCAAGCTCCGGGAGAGAAGTCCCTGCAGCAACAATTGTAAGGCCAATAAGGTTATCGCTAAATCCCCATCTTTGGGCAAGTTGAGTTGCACTCCCCACAATAAGATCTCCTCCGTAGATCAGAGCAGCAACACCCCCACCGATCATAACAATTGAGAGTATAATGGAGTAGGATTTGGAATCCTCTTTGGCAGCATCGCTCTCCGATATCTCCCCCTTTTTTGCAGATAAAAATACATAGTAGAGAAATATAGAGAAGAAGAGAATAAGAATCATTCCATCTCCTCTGCTTATAACCCCGGTTGTACCATCCAAAATAAAATCTGCAGCAACAAAAATCATTGCAAATGAGGCTAATATTGCAAAGGGAATCTCTACCTTTAGTAGAGACGATTTAAGATTTATAGGGCGTATAAGTGCTGTTATACCAAGTATTGCAAGAAAATTGAAGATATTGCTACCGATTACATTTCCAAGGGCCATCCCTCCGGAGCCCTCTATACTTGCAAGAATATTTACTGAGAGTTCGGGAGCAGATGTGCCTATTGAGACAACAGTGAGGCCGATTATGAGATCGGATACCTTCAACCGCTTTGCAATCGAAGATGCCCCTTTGACAAGGATATCGGCACCCAATATAAGGAGTACAAATCCTGCCGCAAGAATCAAGTAGTCTGTCATATGTGATTAATCTCTTATTACTTTAACTTCGCCTCCATCTCCGAGAAAGATAATTGACGACGCTCTCCCTGTCGATCCCTCTTCATGGAATGGATCTGCAACCCAGTCGGCAGCAGCGATTATTTGGTCGTCAATATCTTCGTAGTGAGGAGGTGTTGTCATGCCCGAGAAATTGGCAGATGTTGCGACCACCGGCTTGCCGAACTTTGTAAGCAGAAGATTGCAAAACGGGTGATCCGGAATACGTATGGCAACTGTACCATCTTCTGCAATAACATTAGGGGCAAGATTAAATGCTCCGGGATAGATTACCGTAAGAGGTTTGACAGTTACCTCTGTAATCTGCTCGGCAATTTGCGACACTTTTTTTACATGTCTGCACACCATGTCCATATCGGAAGCTAAAATTATCAGGCCGCTACACTTTTTTCGCATCTTTATTTTGCATAACTTCTCAACGGCAGATGCATTTGATGCATCGCAACCAAGGCCCCATACAGTGTCGGTTGGGTATAGTATTACACCTCCGCTGCGAAGAACCTTCACAGCCTCTTCAACTGCTTTTCTCAGTTCCATCTTTATCTCTTTGTTTAGATATTGTTTGTTTATATAAATTGAATAATTTCTCGGTTATTTTGTCGTTACGAAACTCTTTTGCATGAATTAAGCCCTTCTCGATCATACTTCTTTTAAGTGTTGGTGAGGAGAGTACCATCTCTATGCTGTCTGCAATCTCCTTAACAGATGATGGGTTTGCGTAGATTGCGGAGTCTCCTCCAACCTCCGGCATAGAGGATCTATTGGATGTTATTACGGGTACGCCATAGGTTATCCCCTCCAGAACCGGGACTCCAAAACCTTCGAAATGGGAGAGATAGACAAGAGCCTCTGCTTGTGAATATAGAGCCGGCAATATTGAGAAGTCGGCATCATGAACCATTTTTACTCTATCCTTCACACCTGCCCTCTCTGCTGTTGCGAGCACTCTCTTTACATAAGGTGTCCACCTCCCGAAGCAGTAGAGTTGTACATCTGAGGGGAGATATGCAAGGGCTTTAACAATACTCTCTGTATTTTTTCTCTCATCAATCTTCCCTACAGAGATTAAAAACCGTTTAGGAAGTGAGTAGATAGATTTGACACTCTCAATCTGCTCCTTATGAGCAGGTTTGTAGAACTGAGCGTCACACCCCTGATATATTATCTCAATTTTTGAAGGATCAGTTCCAAAGAAGTGGATAATATCATCTGCGGTCTGTCTGCTGACTGCAATTATTTTATGTGCGCACTCAATGGCTCTCTTTGTCTTCTCTCTTAATATAAAACGTTGAAAAGCATTGTAGTAATTTGGATATCTTAAGAATACCAGATCATGAATTGTAACAATCTTAGCCGTATCTGTTTCGCAAAAGGGCAGCTCTCCGCTAAGACCGTGGTAAAGATCAACCTCGTCTCCCTTTATCTGCCTAGCAACTCCGTACGACCTCCATAAGGATGAGGAACCTCTTAGTAATCCCTCCGGCTTTCTGATTGTTATATTTGAAGCCTGTGAGAAGTGGAGGAGGGGATGCTCTCTGTATTGTGGAGTATATAGATAGTATTGGTTATAGTTAAAGAGATGAGAGAGAGAGGATATGGTTAAACGACTGTGGTTTCCCAATCCTGTAAAATTGGTGAATGCTCTCTTTGCGTCAAATCCGATTCGGTACATCTTCAGGGGATAATAAGCTCTGATATAACAGGGAAGTGATCGGAATACCTCTCTCCGGGAGTTGTGTGGCTTCGGCTCCAAATTGGGGCAGGGTAGAGGATGTAGTCAATTCTTAGCATCGGCCAGAGGAAAGAGTATGTTGCACTGAACCCTCTGCCGGACTGCCGGAAGCTATCTTTTCTATTTGAGGTTAAACTTTTATATGTGTATGACATTGGTGTGTCGTTAAAATCTCCGCAAATAATTGCCGGATGGGTAGAGCTCTCTGCATGGATAAGGATTGAATCTGCCTGCATTGCTCTTTTACGAAATGTTCCTGCCAATTTGTCGTGAACATCGTAGATCTCATCGGTCACCTTACTACTCTCTCTCATCCTTTTCATTAGTGTTGTAAATGAGATGCTGTGGGACTCAAGATGTGTGTTGTATACTCTTAATGTTTTTCCGAAGTGCTCTATATCTGTATAGATACAGAGGTTTGTACTTCTGCGGAAGATTAGTTTTCCTCTATTTGAGAGAGGGTATTTGCTTAGTGTGATATTCCCGAACCAGGCTCCCTTTCTGGAGTGAAAAAGGTGGTAGTGCCTGTATGGGTACTCTTGGAATATCTGTCCTATATGGGCAGTATCTTTTATGTAAAACTCTTGAAGGCATGCTACATCAACTTTCTCACGTTTAAGAAATTGTGCAACTCCGGCAGCAGATCTTTCGGGATTTTTGTCGTTACCCTGAGAGAATAGCCCCACGTTGTAGGTACATATTCTGAGAGATATTCCCTGTTCTCCGTTCTGAACCTCTCCCCAACGAAAAAAGAGCTCTGCAAAAAGAATTGAGGGAAGAAGTGCTATGAAGGTTATCCAGACGACACCCGACCTTCGGATAACTCCAATAATAAGCAGAAGCAGATTTAAAAGGGCAAGGGGTATAAAGTAGAGCCCGAAAAAGAGAGGGATAGATGTTGCTGAAGGATTGATATAGATAGAGATATAAGAGATTGCAAGAGCAAAGGCAGCCGCAAAAACAGCTATGCGGAATATAATTGAGGGGAGCCAATGAGATTTTTTTCTCTTTTTACTCATATCTGTAAGTTATTACATTTGTGGTCTTTAAAAATACATCCGATTCTTTCTCTTCCAGTAAATAATAAGAAGATATCCGAACAACATCCCTCCAAGGTGTGCAAAGTGTGCAATATTACTGCCTGTTTTAGATATCCCGAGATATAATTCGATGGCCCCGAAAATCATTACAAACCACTTAGCTTTTAGTGCTATAGGTGGAAATATCAGCTGTAAAACATTATTTGGGAAGAGCATTCCGTATGCAAGCAACACTCCGAAGACTGCTCCGGAAGCTCCTACGGTAGGTGTCCTCATAATTGCGTCTATTCCTGTTGCCGCCATAAGGTTCCCTGCCTGATAAGAGCCATTGAGTGAAGAGTATTCGAGATAGAGTACCAGTGAGTGGAGAACTGCTGCTCCCAGTCCGGTTACCATATAGTAGATAAAGAACTTCTTGCTGCCCCAAACCTGCTCTAAAACAATACCAAAAATTATTAGTGAGTACATGTTAAAGAAGAGATGGATAAAACTCCCATGCATAAACATGTGGGTGATAAGTTGATATGGCTTGAATAGGGGCGATTCAAAGAAGAAGAGTGCAAATTTTTCGTACATGAAGTCTCCGGTAAGAAAGGTGATCAGGAGCATAATCCCGTTAATCATCACCAGATTCTTTACAACCGGAGGCATACTGCTCCAAAACCCCGTACCTCTGTTTATATACATAATTCTGTTTTTCTTGTTGATTTATAATTAATTGCGTTATCTCTATTTATTAAGGTTTTTTGCGATATCCTCCAAAGTCATAATCACAAAACAGCTTTTACCGGAGGGGGTAAAACCGGGTTGTGAACATGCAAAGAGAGTATCTACAAGTGTCTGTGCTTCCAGGTTGTTTAGTGGCTCACTCTTTCCGGAAGAGCCCGAACGTGCAAGTTGTCCTGCCATCCTCTCTCTGCTTATCTTTCCAAAATCCCTGCCATCTTCACTTAATTTACAAACAAGACCGTCAATTATTGCACCAAGTGAGTCGGAATCGTCATTAAAACCCTCCGGAAGCCCTTTTACTATTACAGAGTCTTCCAGGATGGTAATATCAAAGCCCATAAACCTTAGTGTTGTCTCATTCTCCTGCAATATTGACAGGCTCTGTTTGTCTATGGTTGTTGTGAGCGGAAACAGTGATTGCCTTGTAAGGGTCTCTCCTCTGGTAAGTGCATTAAGGTATCTCTCATAGAGCACTCTCTCCCTGGCCCTTCTTATGTCAATAATTATTGCTCCCGTTTTGATAGTTGTTATTATATACTTACCTGCTATCTGCAATACCGGTTTTTGTGGTATTCCCGAGTCAGAAAATAGTGGATCACTATCTTTTGCGGTTGTATAGGGAGAGTGAAATCTTCTGTCGATCTCATCTACACCGGTACTTTCGTTAAAAGGGTTGAAGAGAGGGTCAAAGTTCATCCTGGGCGGAGGTACAAAGAAGTTTGACTTAACCTTGGGGATATCGGGGGCACCCTCCATGTCGAAATCTATACTTGGCATAAATGAGTTCTTGCCCAGAGACTCCCTTGTTGCTGAGTGCAGTATGTCGTAAATTGCATAGTCATCTTCGAACTTGATCTCTGTCTTTGCCGGGTGTATGTTTACATCTATCTTTTGAGGGTCGCACTCGAAGAAGATAAAGAAGGAGGGGAGATGACCCTCCTGTATGAGTCCGCTGTACCCTTTGAGGATCGACTTCTGGAAATATGCGCTGCGGAAGTATCTGTTGTTTGCAAAGAGATACTGGTTGCCGGAGCTCTTTTTTGCATCTTCAGGCCTGCCTATGTACCCTCTTATCTTTATTACTGAGGTATCTACAGATATCTCCACAAGCTCTTTTGCCAGATCCCGCCCTGCAATATCCTGAATTCTCTTCCGTAGTGGGGCGGGTGAGAGCATATAGATATCTGAGTTGTTGTGGGTAAGCCTAAAGCTAAGGTTGGGTCTTGTTATTGCAATTCTGGAAAACTCGTTTACAATCTGGCGAAACTCTGTTGCATCTGTCTTGAGAAACTTCCTTCTTGCGGGTACATTAAAGAAGATGTTTCTTACAATAAAGTTTGACCCTACGGGTGTGGAGGTTGTGTTTTGCGACAGAAGCTTGCTCTCGGCATATTTTACCTCGGTCCCTGTCTCCTCCTCTTCTCTCCTTGTCTTTAGGGTCACCTCTGCTACAGAGCATATTGAAGCGAGTGCCTCACCCCGGAATCCGAAAGTTTTTATCGAGTTAAGATCCTCTGCAGTTGTTATTTTAGAGGTAGCGTGCCGGAGAAAGGCACTCTTTGCATCCTCTGCAGAGAAGCCGCAACCGTCATCGATAACCTGAATGAGAGTTCTCCCTGAATCTTTGATTATGACATGAATATTTTGAGCCCCTGCATCTACAGAGTTCTCAACGAGCTCTTTAACTACAGACGCGGGCCTCTGCACAACCTCTCCGGCAGCAATAAGGTTTGAAATATGACTGGGCAGAACTCTTATCATCTAATAAAGATTGAGAGTATCATTAATAGAAAAAGAATCCGAATGATCTTGCAATGTAATAGATTGCAGTCATAAGGCCGAGAATTGAGAGTAGTACTATAATCCTCATAACCAGCGGTGATCCGGGAGAACGTCTGTTCTCATAGATTGCTTTACGAAAATTGTTTCGTATGTTCTTCCCTGGAATATACTCCCTCTCTTTGCCTTTATCCTGCTCTCTTGCACGGTCTATCCTGTCGCGAAGCTCCTCTTTGCGTGCATCGTAGTAGAGTGGCTGATAATTAAAAACCCTGTGCTTAGGTGTTTTGAAAAAACTTATATTTAGACCCATGACCCTTTATGTTTGTCTCAACAAAGATAACAATATTTATAGGATTTTTGTTGTAGCTTTGTCTTATGTACAGAATAGGAAACGGATACGATGTTCATGCATTGGCAGATGGATTGCCCCTTTGGGTATGTGGTATAAAAATTGACCACATTAAGGGGTGTGTCGCTCACTCCGATGGTGATGCCCCTTTGCACGCATTCTGTGATGCACTCCTGGGGGCCCTTGCCTTGGGAGATATTGGTAAGCACTTTCCTGATACCTCTGATGAGTTTAAGGGGATAGATAGCAAGATTCTGTTAAAAAGGGTTTACGGTATTGTTAATCAGGAGGGTTATAGATTAGTAAATGCAGATATTACAATTGCACTTCAACGTCCAAAGATAGCTCCCTATATAGAGCAGATGCGACTCACTATTGCGGATATTCTTAATTGCGATCCCTCTCATGTATCTGTTAAGGCTACAACAACAGAGCGCTTGGGATTTGTTGGCCGTGAAGAGGGGATTGAGTCCTATGCGGTAGTTCTACTGCAGAGAGTCTAACAGATGGCTTAGGCGTCTCTCAAACACATCTTTGTTAAATAGACGGTAATGCGGTTGGTAAGCTTTTGAGTAGGCGTCGCTGTGGTGCACCACATATTTGCCACTGCTGAGCAAATTCTCTAAAAAAAGGGAATCTTTGGCAAATTCGGGAATATCGGGATAGATCTTAGCGATTATCTGCTGAATCTTCTCCCACTCAATGCTCCACTCATTTACCGAAGGCTGTACTGCCCTTTGCGCACTCTCTATAAAGGCATCAAAGAATTGTCTGTAGTCAACTGTACCCTCTTTAAGAACATAAAGATCAACCCTTACATACTCTCCCTCCCATCCGGTAATCTCTACCCTGCTCACCTGCGAAGGGCCATCCACCAGCATCAACTCCCGCCTGATATACGCCCCTGCCGACGCTGTATCGTTAATCATATGCCCCGGCCCAAACTTATCATGAAAGAAGTTCTTGTAAAGATCCAATAACCTCGACTCCGGATAGTTAGTCATAAGCCACTCCGCCCTCTCACTCACCCTCCTCTCAAACTCACTCTCATCATCATCCACACAATCAGCACCAACCCCGCCACACCCGGCAATCAACAACAATCCAACAGGAACCGCCAAAGCCCTGAAAACCAAACCCAGTAAAACCTTAAAAGCATCCATAATACCCAAAGGTATACAAATAACCCAAAAGAATTTGCCACATTACAAAAAAGTATTACTTTTGCACTCCAATTCCGGCGCGATAGCTCAGATG
>CAZCXB010000044.1:0-12439 GCA_964502485.1 uncultured Muribaculaceae bacterium
GCTTTGGGTTAAGATATTTTTGATTTATAATTATTGAATATCACCAAAAGGTAACCAAGCGCAATAAATGCTCCCGGAGCTAGAACAAATACAAGCATTCCATCTCCTTCGATAAGCTTGATCCCAAAAATTGATGCACTTCCCAGTAACTCTCTAACTGCTCCAAGAACTGTAAGACCGGCTGTAAATCCAAGACCTATACCAACCCCATCCAGTGCAGAGTCCGCAACTCCATTTTTTGAAGCAAAAGCCTCAGCTCTGCCAAGAACGATACAGTTAACAACAATAAGAGGGATAAAAAGACCTAAAGTGTCATATAATCCGGGGAGATATGCCTGCATAAGCAACTGCAGTATAGTAACAAACGAAGCAATCACAACAATATAAGAGGGAATTCTCACCTTATTGGGAATAACTCCGGAGATTGATGATATCACAATATTGGACATTATCAGTACAAATGTGGTAGCCAAACCCATCCCCAGACCGTTCATGGCAGATGTTGTCGTTCCCAGAGTGGGACACATACCCAAAAGAAGAACAAAAATCGGATTCTCCTTAATAATACCTCTTGAAATAAGTGCAAATCTGCTCATTATTCACCTCCCGTTTTTTTATTATCACTCACACACACCTTGTAAACCTCCCAGGCGGTCATAACTGCATCGCAATAAGCTCTTGATGTGATTGTAGATGCAGTAATAGCATCAACCTCTCCACCATCTTGCCTTACAAGCATTTTAAACTCCTCAGGACTCTTACCTCTAAACTGTACACTAAAGTTGCTTTTTGATATATCAATCTTATCCCCGAGACCCGGAGTCTCTGCATGAGAGAGAACAGATATACTTTTAATGGTTCCATCTAAATTAAAACCTATCATAAGAGAGATCCTGCCACCAAATCCTGAGGCATAACTCTCAATTGCATAGCCTGTAACAGCTCCGCCCATCTTGGCCGGATAGACCTTATAACTCTTACCGGAGAGCTCTGTAAGAAACATATCTGCCGAGGGATCATTGTCAAATTCAGGCGAAACACTCGCTATTGCAGCATTTGTCTTTGCGGTCATTGCTATCTCTATCGGCTTCTTGGTCAATGCATAGACACCACCTAAAAGTGCAGATGAGATCAGTGTTATTGCAGCTAATGTAGCCACCATACTCTTTAATGTAGATTGCTTAGCCATTTCTTACCTCCTTTCCGAATCTAACCGGTTTGAAAAAGTTATTTAACAGTGGTACAGTTGCATTCATAATGAGTATCGCAAAAGATATCCCCTCCGGGTATGCCCCGAAATTTCTTATCAGAACAGTAAGAACTCCTATCCCAATGCCATATATAACCATACCTTTAGTACTCATTGGAGATGTAACATAGTCAGTAGCCATAAATATTGAGCCCATAAGTATCCCTCCGGTTAATAGGGTAAAAATAGGGTCAGGGTTATGGTCAGGGTTGAGTAACCAGAAAACCCCGGATAATACTGCAATACTACCTAATATTGAAAGAGGAATATGAGGTCTGATTACTCTTCTTATAAGCAGATATACCAGACCCACAAGTAGAGCAAGTGCAGAGACCTCACCTACCGACCCCCCAATTTTGCTAAAGAGCATCTCTGCATATGAGAAGTTGTGCTCTGCAAAGATTTGATCCATTGTCATCCCCTTTGAGAGCCCCTCCTTTACTATTGAGAGCGCTGTTGCTCCTGATGATGCATCTATACCCTCCCGAAACCAGGAGACAGGCGTTGTCCAGTCTGTCATGATAACAGGGAATGAGATTAGAAGAAAAACCCTGCCTACCAAAGCCGGATTAAAGAGATTCTGTCCCAGACCGCCAAAACTCATCTTGGCAATTCCAATCGCAACGAGAGAGCCTATAAAGACAATCCACCAAGGAGAGTTTGGAGGGAGATTCAGAGCAAGAAGCAATCCTGTAAGAGCTGCTGAGTAGTCCCTTATAGAGGGTTTTGCTTTAATAATATATTTTTGAATTGCATACTCTACCAATACACAAGTAATTGCACCAACAAATGCCAATTTTATGGCAGAGAACCCGAAAAAATAGATTGATACAAGAAGTGAAGGCGAAAGTGCTATAATTACATCTCTCATTAATCCACGAGTACTCTCCTTTCCGTGAATATGAGGTGCAGGTGAAACAATTAGTTTTTTCATAAGTTACTTTTTTGGTCTGCTTCTTATTATTCTTAATACCTGGGCTTTAGAAAGTCTTATTGTATCCAGCAGAGGAATATTTGCAGGACAGCTGTAAATACAGCAACCACACTCAATACAGTCATGAACCATATTAATCTCAAGGTCCTCAACCCTTCCTGCCCTGGAGAGTCGATTGAGCAGATATGGCTCAAGCCCCATAGGGCATGCGTCAACACACTTGGAACATCTGATACAGTTACCCTCTTTGCCTCTTTTTGTCTCATCCTCTGTAAGAAGAAGAAGTGCAGATGTACTTTTAACAGATGCTGCTTCAATCCGAGAAACCGCCTTACCCATCATAGGACCTCCATTGATAAGCTTTACCGCATCCTTAGGAATACCCCCTATCGCAAACATTATCCTGTCGAAGGTTGTACCAACTCTCAAACGGAAGTTACGTTGTTCTGTCATACATTTCCCTGTAACAGTAACGACCCCGTCTATAAGAGGTTTGTTTTTTTGAACTGCCTCATAAACAGCAAGTGCTGTTCCTACGTTATGAACAACAACACCTGTATCTATCGGCAACCCCATAGAGGGAACCTCTCTATGTACAATAGCATCTATAAGCTGTTTTTCTCCACCCTGAGGATATCTCTTTTTAAGAGAAACAATCTTGATATCCTTATACCCCTTTGATGCCAAGGATTTCATAATCTTGATTGCAGCCGGTTTATTCTCCTCTATACCCAGATAGCTCCTCTTTACTCCAAGAGCCTTCATCATTATCCTGGTACCTATAAGTATCTGTTCGGGACTCTCAACCATCAGACGGTAATCGGAGGTGAGATAAGGTTCGCACTCAGCTCCGTTTATAATAAGATACTCCGCCTTTTTATTGGGCGGGGGAGAGAGTTTGATGTGTGTCGGGAAGGCAGCACCACCCAGCCCGACAATGCCTGCCTCAGCAATCCTCGCAATTATCTCTTTGCTTTCGAGTTTGATATCCCTAACTATATCGGAAGTTCTATCTATACTTTCAACCCATTCATCTCCTTCTACTTTGATAACAATATGCTGAATCAAATTTCCGGACAGATCGGGAAGCATCTCAATTGACAATACGCTGCCCGACACAGATGAGTGAATGTTTGCCGATATAAAACCGTTTGCCTTTGCTATCAACTGGCCTGTTTTTACCGTGTCGCCTTTAGCAACGACAGGCTCTGCCGGAGCTCCCAGATGTTGTGATACAGGTATATATGCAATATCAACCAGTGGGAAATCTTCTATCGCAGCATTTGCGGAGATCTTGAAATCGTGAGGGTGGATTCCGCCTATCGAGAATGTTCTGCTCATATATGATAATTATTTCTGTTCAACCGTATTACTCTCCTCTCTCCTTGGCACTCTTACCGGAAAGTTCACCTCCCATATCGCTCGGGTAGGACACTCAGTGACACATTTCCTGCATAATTTACACTTATTAAAATCTATATAAGCGAGGTTATTCGTTATTGTTATTGCATCAAAAGGACAAACTTTCTGACATTTGGTACAACCGGTACAAGCAACCGAACACGCCTTTCTTGCAACCCCTCCCTTATCTTTATTGACACAAGAGACAAAGATTCTTCTGTTCTTAACTCCCTTGTTTCTAAGTTCAATAATCGATTTAGGACACGCTTTTACACACGCTCCGCAAGCGGTACACCTCTCCTGATCTACTTCAGGTAAACCGGTACGGGGATCCATAAAAATTGCATCAAAATTACAGACAACGACACAATCTCCCTGCCCGAGACATCCATAGCTGCAGGCGGTATCTCCGGAGTAGAGAGATGACATTACAGCACATGAGGCGTAACCGTCATAGTGATTTGTCTTTGGCCTGCTGTCACAATTGCCGTTACATCTCACAACTGCAATCTGAGGTGCCTTCTCAGCCACAGCCATCCCAAGATAGGAAGCAACACTCTTCATGGTATCATTTCCCCCTACAGGACAGTATAGTGAGTCCAGGTTCTCTGCCTTAACACATGCCTCTGCAAATGCACGGCAACCTGCAAACCCGCACCCTCCGCAATTTGCTCCGGGTAACAGAGTCTCCACATCGTCAATCCGCGGATCCTCTTCTACTTTGAATTTCTGTGCAACAAAAAAGAGAATAAGGGCGAGAATAGAGCCCAGAATAGTAAGGCTGACAATTGTAAAAATAATTGTAGTTGTCATTATCTGTTTAGTTTTTCAATAGTAAACACAAAATCTCTCTTTAGTTTATCTCTGATTATCCAGATTATAATATAATAGACAGAGATTCCCCCTATGACACCAAGGCCTGTTATTGGTTCAGAAAGGCCAAGAGCAGACAAAGATACTAATAAAACCATAAGGATAACTAAGGGAAAAAGGTAAGATATCCACAAGGCTCTGTATCCCATTGTTCTTTTAAGCAACACATTTACTCTCTCTCCAACTTCGTACGAAGCATAGTCACACCCCTCAATCTCAATAATCTTCAACTCTGTATCACCTAATGAACAGGCACCTTTCGCATGACACGAGCTGCACGCAGATTTGCTCTCTATCTCTACAGTTATCAAATCTCTGTTAAGTTCGACAACAACACCTTCATGCTCTATATTATCATTTGATCTTCTCATTTTATTTTATTTTACTTGTTAAGGGGTGCTTAAGATTTTCCAAAAGCTTTACTCTTCCCGTTACTTTACCAACAATAATAGGGGTCTCAAAAAGAAGAGGGACTCTGTTTTTATCATCCGTAACCCAGATAATAAGCTCCTCCTTGCCGGAAAAGACCTCACCTGCTACAACTCTTGCAGCAAACTTGAGTGTACGAAACTGTCCGAATCCCGGTATTCTCTTTACTTCCGGTCCAATGAATCTGTAGTAGAGCTCAAAAATCTCCCCGTCTATTGCAAAGGATATCGGTTGTTCTACACCGGCAGGAATCTTTGAAAAATCCATATTTCTTGAGAAGTAGAATAGAGATACCAAATCAAAGGTGCACTCCCTACCCTTTAACAGAGTGTCCCTTGGGGGGTCATCCTTCCTCTCAACCCTTGCCTGAATAGAGTAATCGGGGTTAAATTGGAAATAGTTCTTCATTCTGTATTTTCCCTCCGAGATATCTCTGTGAAAATATAGAGGTCTTCCGTTTGTAGTGTTGAATTTTGATTCGAAGATGTCTCTCACCTTAAAAAAGACATCATAAAAACGATAAGTGTTGCCTGTTATTACTGAGTGAAAGTGCTCACCATATCTTGTCTCCTTCTTTCTTTTAAGGTTGACCTCTGCCTCCCCTACATCGGTCTTTACCATTCCCCAAGTATAGTTAATCACATAGACTAACCTCTCACCATCTCCGAATGCCCTATTCTCCTCCGAAATAGCCCTTACAGGGGCACAGGGCCTTACCTGACCACAGAGAGATGATGTCAAAAGATATAAAATTGTGGATAGTATTAGTCGCATCTTAAAATTCACGATCAAAATCCGAATTAGACATAAACTCCTCCTGATTCATTTTTGACGGATATGTCTCTACAGATCCGGTTGAAAAAGGGTCTCTCGAGAGAGCAGCATCTGTCATATCAACAAATTTAACCTCCGAGTTCCTAAACCTTAGCTGGACATCACAAACAGCTCCGTTTCTATGCTTTGCAATTATTATGTCGGAGACACCTTTTAGAGCCGGATTGTCGTCTCCCAAGTTGTAGTAATCTTGTCTGTGAATAAAGATAACAATATCTGCATCCTGCTCTATGGCACCGGACTCCCTAAGGTCACTCAGCTGAGGTCTTTTTGTTCCGCCTCTTGTCTCTACTGCACGACTTAGCTGCGAGAGAGCAATAACCGGCACATTCAACTCCTTTGCAATCGCTTTAAGGGATCTTGAGATTGCAGAGACCTCCTGCTCCCTCATACCTCTGAGCTCTGGAGGTCCTGTCATAAGTTGAAGGTAGTCAATAATTATCATCTTTACTCCATGAATAGAGACCAGTTTACGAGCTTTTGACCGAAGTTCGTTTATTGATAATGAGGGTGTATCATCAATATATAAAGGCGCCTTTACCAGCTGCTTTAATCTGGAGTGAAGCTGCTCCCATTCATAATCTTTTAGTTTAGTACCCCCTTTAATCTTATCTGAATCAAGCCCCGTTTCGCTTATCATCAAACGCTTTACAAGTTGTAGAGAGGACATCTCCAGAGAGAAAAAAGCAACCGGAACTTTGTGTTCGATTGTCATATTTCTTGCCATTGTAAGCACAAATGCAGTCTTACCCATAGATGGCCTTGCTGCAATTATTATAAGATCTGAGGGTTGCCATCCAAGAGTTACTCTGTCGATTGAGGTATAACCGGATGGTATTCCGCTTAAGCCGTCACTTCTCAGTTGATTCTTCTCCAGGTCGTCAATTGCACTGTTTATCACATATTGAACCACCTGAGCCTCTTTTCGCATATTTCTGTCGGCAAGGGTGAAGATCTTCTGCTGTGTCCCATCAAGGAGCTCATCCACAGATACAGTATCATCAAATGCATCTTTCTGGACACCGTACGAGATAGAGATCAACTCACGCTGTATATATTTCTGAACTAATATCTTAGCATGGTAGTCAATATGTGCGGCTGCTCCAATCTTCATACTTAGCTGACTCAGATATGAGACCCCACCTACAGATTCAAGGTCATCGGTACTTTTGAGCTCTTCGGATACGGTAAAGATATCGACAGGGGCGTGTCTCATTGCAAGAGATGATATCGCAGTAAATATCTTTCTGTTACTCTCTTTATAGAAACAGTCCGGGTTGATTATATCAAGCACATCAGAGACAGCAGTCGGTTCAAGCATTAAAGCTCCTAACACCGCCTCCTCTATATCAACCGCCTGAGGAGGTTTTTTACCCATCTCCAGCCCCAAAACATCGATATTAGTATCTTTCCCCTGTTTTCCCCGCCCTGTTGTCTTTGCCATATAGTTTTTAAATTCCGAATTTTGTTCCAAGTCTCTCGAGAGCTCTCACAATCCTCTCTGTCGCGTAATTAATCTCTTCAATATTTATTATCAGAGGAGGAGCTATTCTAAATGCGGTAGGACAAAAAAGAAACCAGTCACTTAGTACCCCCTCATCTATAAGCAGCGGCATTATCTCTTTTGCAAGTTCTTCATCTTTAAGATCTACTGCAATGAGCAGCCCCTCTGCCCTGATCTCCTTTACAAGCCGATGCTCTCTTAGCTTCTCAACAAATATAGCACTCTTTTCATTAACACAGCTAACCCAACTCTCTCTTAAAAGCAACTTGAGTGAAGCTAAGGCCGCAGCACAGCTAACCGGATGCCCCCCGAAAGTTGTTATATGCCCTAATACCGGATTACTCATAAATGCCTTCATAAGATCTTGAGAGGCAACAACGGCACCTAAGGGCATACCGCCTCCCAAGGCTTTTGCAAGGGTAAGTATATCGGGAACAACTCCATACTTCTGAAGTGAAAACATCGCTCCTGTTCTGCCGAATCCTGTCTGGATTTCGTCAAAAATCAACAGGGTTCCGGTCTCGGTACATCTATCTCTTAGAGCCTTAAGATAATCATTAACAGGAGATAACACCCCTGCTTCTGCCATTACAGGCTCGGCAATAACACAAGCACAACTCTCTGTTATAAGTGAAAGATCTTCAAAGGAGTTAAACCTTATGTGGCTTACCCCCGGCAACAGAGGACGAAAAGAGTTTTTCAACTCCTCGCTACCCATCATGCTTAGTGCACCGTGTGTACTTCCGTGGTAGCTTCCATAAAAAGAGATCATCTCTCTCCTACCGGTTACTCTCTTTGCAAGTTTAAGAGCCGCTTCATTTGCTTCGCTGCCGGAATTTACATAGTAGACAGTGTCAAGAGTCTCCGGAAGCACCGATGTAAGCAGAGCTGCATGCTCAACCTGAGGAGTTTGAATTAACTCACCATAAACCATCAGATGCATATGTTGGCGAAGCTGCCTCTCCACACTCTCTATTATCTCACTGTTCCCGTGACCGGTATTTGAGACACATACACCTGATACCAGATCTATAATCTTCCTGTTATCTTGTGTGTATAAAAAGACCCCCTCCGCCCTTTGGATCTCTAAACCTAAAGGTGAGGGGGATGTTTGTGCTACGTTTTTAAAAAACAGCTCCCTTAATGTATAGGGGACCGCCTGCATCTACTCTGCCTCAAAATCTCCGTTCACAAGAATCCTTCCGCAGTATTCGCAAACGATTATCTTCTTACTAGAAGCTATATCCATCTGTCTTTGTGGTGGAATCTTATTGAAACAACCCGAACATGAGTCACGTCTTACAGTTACCACTGCAAGACCATTTCTGGCATTTGATCTCACCTTTTTATATGCGGCAAGAAGTCTTGCATCTATTTGAGACTGTATCTCCTCGGAGTATTTCATCAGCTCCTCCTCCTCTCTGGATGTCTCATGAATTATTGAATCCAACTCCTTGCGCTTGTTCTCAAGATCAAGACCCCTCTCTTCCATTGCTTTTACTGTCTCTGCGAGATTTTGTCTCTTATCGGCAAGGGTAAGAGTGCTCTCTTTAATCCTCTTATCGGATAGCTGAACTTCAAGTCCCTGAAACTCTATCTCTTTGGATAGTGAATCATACTCCCTGTTGTTCTTAACATTATTCTGTTGAGCTGTGTACTTCTCAATCAGAGTTTTTGAGTTTTCGAGATCTATCTTCTTTTGAGATATACCCTTCTCAATCTCTTTAATCTCTGCCTGCAGGTTCTCTACCCGGGTTTTCAAACCTAAAAGATCATCTTCAAGATCCTGAACTTCAAGTGGTAACTCTCCACGTAAAAGATGAATTTGATCAATTTTAGAGTCTGTTTGTTGAAGTTTATATAGCAGGTAAAGTTTGGACTCCATGCTGAGATCACCCTCTACCGAACTCTTCTGTAAAGAGATAAACGTACCACCGTCAATCGGGGTATCAATCGGTGCTTTTGGTTTGGCTGCTGACATAATCTGTTAATGATAGTATATGGGATTATTATTTTTCTCACTGATGTGAACCGCAAAGTTAGGTATTTTTTTCAAAATAACTGACATTAGCAGATTGAGTACATCTATCTCACTCTCATAGTGGCCAATATCCATTACCATAAAGCCATCTTCACACAAAAAGTTGTGATAGGAGATATCTCCGCTGATAAAGACATCTGCCCCTGATAGACGAGCTCTCTCTATAAGGGAGCCGCCACTGCCTCCACACAGTGCAACACGCTTTATAATCATATCTCTCTCCCTTGAGCACTTTAGAATCTGAAGGGAGAATGACTCTTTTACCTTTTTAATAAACTCCTTAACCGGAATCTCATCTTCAAGATCCCCAACCATCCCGAGTCCTGTAGCACCATTATCGGCGCTATCAAGAATCTCCACATTTACAAGTCCAAGCCTGTCAGCCATCATCTTGCTTACACCTCCCGGAACTTTATCAATATTCGTATGCATTGAGTAGATTATGATATCATCTTTTATTGCTGAGATTATCATTCTACCCTGCAGATTGTCCGGAGAGATACTCTTAACGCCTTTAAAAATTAGAGGGTGGTGTGTAATAATCATCTTTATACCCCTTATTTTTGCCTCTTCAATTATCTCGGGAGTAGGGTCGAGAGCAAGAAGCAGGGAGTCTATCTCCTTAGAGATATCTCCTACCATAACTCCTGAATTGTCCCACTCCTCCTGAATCCCCTTTGGTGCAAACTCCTCCAGAATGGCAATAACCTCTTTTGCTGTCATCTCTATAAAGATTCCGAGACCTTTGTAAGCCTCTCCTTTATTCCTGTTAGAATCTCCACCACATCTACCCTTCTGTCCACTCCGCTTTTGTTGTCTTTTAATCTTTTAGATGCCCCCTCAAGTGTCATCCCTCTCTCTTTTACAAGGTAGTGGATAAGTCGAAAATTTGCGACATCATCGGCAGTAAAGAGTCTGTTACCCTTTTTGTTTCTTGCCGGTTTGATATACTCCGGAAATTTCTGGGCCCAGAACCTTACAAGAGAGGTGTTCTCTTCAAGAATCTCGGCAACTTCACCAATTGTGTAGTAAAGCTTCTCTATTTTAAACTCTTTGTATGGCATAATTTATAAGAAATAAAGGGTTTATCTTTAGTCACGAAACAGCTAATCCATAGATTGGCCACTGTTTAAAGCAATAATCATCAACTCTCTGTAGCTGCCCGGATTAAGGTCGGCAAAGAAGTAATGAACAGGATCGACAATTTTTCCATTTAGCTTTACCTCATAATGAAGATGGGGGGCAAAGGAGAGGCCGCTGTTTCCTACTCTTGCAATTACAGCTCCCCTGTTTACCCTCTGTCCGCTTCGCACAAGAATATCGCCAAGATGAGCGTAATAGGTCTGATAACCTCCGTTATGATTAATGGTAATCTGATTCCCTCTGTCTCTGTCCGAGCGGATTACGGCGGTTACAACTCCGGCTGCTGTTGCAATAACCTCTGTACCCAGTCCGGAGAGAAGGTCAATCCCGGTATGTTCGTTCATCGTTTTGTAGAAGGGGTGAATCTTCTTACCAATGCTGGCACCGGTCTGAGAAACGCTCATCCCCTTAATCGGCAGTATTGAAGGAACCGATAAAATATCTTCATGAGATTCAAGAGCCTGATAAATCTGCTCTATCCTTTTGGTCTGCTCAGCAGCGAGATACTCTGTAAACATTACTCTGTCTGATGTAAACATCACAAGCGAAATATCACTCGATGTATCAAGCTGTGAATATAGTCTTGGATTGTACTCACTCAATAATTCGGGAGGGGTAGATTTAAATATACTCATGTATATCTCCCTATCCCTTTTTTTTAAGTCAGTAATTACATTATCGAGCATCTCCGTCTTCTCTAATGCATTCCTGTATTCACTGTTAAGAATCTCATTCTCCCTTAATAGTCTCTCCTCCTCTCTTGTGTTGAAGATTGCGGCAAAGATCAAGTAGTAAAGTACAGCCAAAAGGACGCTGCCCAACAGATATTTAAAGAGAAAAAAGACTCTGCCCTTCAGCCCCAGCTTCTCCTCCACAAACTTAAGCTGGTCCCTGTTAAACTTGTACTTGCTCATGATCCGCTCCTGTTAGATGAAATCATGTTTAAGAAATCCTCTTCTGTTATATCTCTGTTATAGTAGTTAGACGGGTTTACAGGCCTGTTTCGATAAATCACCTCATAATGGAGATGAGGACCTTTGGATCTGCCGGTATTTCCCATCTCTCCTATTATTTCTCCTCTTCTGACGGCCTTACCCATAGTGACATTAACAGCTCTGAGATGGGCATATCGTGTCTTGTATCCGAAACCGTGATCAACCATAATAAAGTGACCATATCCGAAGAAATCGTATCCGATATTTACTACCCTGCCGTTTCCTGTAGCAAATATCGGCTCTCCCGAAGGCCCGGAAAGATCTATTCCGGAGTGCATCCTGTAGTCTCCGTGGAAAGGGTCTCTCCTGTAGCCAAAACTGCTTGAATATCTTATTTTTGAAGAGGATATGTTTACAGGAGGGATTGCAGGAACACATAAGGTCATTTCGTCCGCACTCTTGGCAAGCATTGAGAGATCATCAAAAGATCTTGTCTGCACATATGTCTTCTTAAACAGAACATCCAGATTAAAGGCTGTTTTGCTTAGTATACCTGATCTTTCAAAATTTTCCAGATATGAGTATCTGTCAACACCTCCAAAACCGGCGTTTCTTACATCCTGGGGGATTTCGTCCATACCAAAGATTGGTCTGTAGACATAGTTGTCTCTCATCTGTAGTGCTATAAGAGAGTGATTTATGCTCTCAAATCTTCTGTTTACCAGCTCAAGGCGGTTTGCGATATCCTCATTCTGTCGTTTTAGAGATAACATTTTTGGAGTCTCCAGCTCAAGGTAGCGAGTATAAAAAAAGTAGTATCCCACGGAGAGTGCCATACTCAGAAGAAAAAACACAAAACCCCTTGAAAATCTATCCTTTATCGGGATCCTATGTATCTCATACGCCAGAGTTTCACTGTTGAATTTATATCTTTTTTGTTTAGAACATAACGCTTTCATAAGAATGAAAATTAGCAGTCCCATCAGGGACTTTATATTGGCAGAAAAACATTTTATTCGAATTTATGAAGTGCCGTCAGGCACGAAATAATCAAAACCGACAGGATAGTTATAATTGCCTGCGGAACCTCGTGGCA
>CAZCXB010000045.1:0-12351 GCA_964502485.1 uncultured Muribaculaceae bacterium
TCGGATAACAGTTCACAATCAACAGGTATTAAGGCTGTCATACTTAGTAAGGGCAAGAAGGGATTTAGAGCGGAAGATACCGGCTTAGATGAGAGTCTATTGCCTGAGGGCACAGTTTTTAATGTAAAGAAGGGTATAACCTTCTCCGGGGATAACAGATACTTTAGATTTGATATATCTCCGATTAAAGCAGACAAGGCAGATTCGGTTGTTAAAAAAGAGATTAAAAAGAGTAAACCGGCTTTTGAGTATGAGTTGTGGAGATGGAATGACACTCTTCTTCCATCTCAGAGAGGAGGTCGTCATAGTGTTTTTGCAAATAGCATGAGGTGTCTGTTTTATCCTGTTGATAAGAGATTTGTAAGATTATCATATGGTAAGGGTGTCTTTCTGATGAGTGATGATCTCTCCCATTTCGGTTTTGAACTCGACGACAAACCTTACCTCTATACAGATACATGGGAGGACCCTATACCTAAGGATTTCTACTATACCAATACCAAAACCGGTGAGCATGGAGTTCTTTTTAATGGGTTTATCGGCTCATTTGCTCCTTCACCTCAGACTCCTCATATCTTCACTTACGAACCTTTGAGTGAGTCCTGGTTTGTAACCGACCTTAATACGCTTGAAAAGAGGAATATATCTCAATCTATTCCATATCCGGTAAGAAATACCAATTTTGACAAACCACAACCCGCCGGACCTTACGGGCAGGCTGGCGTTTCGCTGGATAACAGATTCTTTATTGTTTATGATGAGTTTGATATTTGGGCAATTCCCTTAATTGAGGGGGATGGTAAGCCGGTTTGTATAACAAATGGATTTGGCAGAGAGAACAATATTAAGTTTAAGGTTTTGAATCTAAGCAGTAGGAGGGGAAGAAGGGATGGTGTTGATCTGAATTCGGATATCTATCTTGAGTCAGTAAATCTCTCTAATATGCACTCGGGTTATTACAGATTGAAGGTGGGCAGAGATCCTGTCAAACTTACAGAGGGCCCTTTTAAATTCAGCTACTCGAGAAGGGTAGGAGATAATTTTCACATTGTCAAGAGAGAGAGTTTTAATGAAGCACCGGACTTCTGGCTAGTTGATTCTGATTTTAGATTTAAAAGGAGAGTTACTAATCTCAATGACCAGATGGATCTTTATAAATCCGGAAACTCAGAGGTTATATCTTGGAGGGATAGTTTAGGTGTATCTCAAACAGGAGTGCTTTATACCCCTGAGGGGTACGACCCAAATAAAAAATATCCGGTTATTGTATACTTTTATGAGACAATGAGTCAGGATGCATTTCTCTTTTATCCTCCGGCTCCATCCACTTCCACAATCAATCCACTTATGTTTGTAAGCAGAGGATATGTGGTTTTTATGCCGGATATCAGATATGAGATTGGATGGCCGGGTAGGAGTTGCCTCAATATTGTAGAGAGCGGCACAAAACATCTGATTGAGAGAGGGATTGCCGATCCTGAGAAAATTGGCCTTCAGGGTCATAGCTGGGGTGGCTATCAGGTTGCCTTTCTGATAACAAGAACAGATATCTTCACATGTGCATGTGCAGAGACTGCCGTTGCAAATATGACCTCTGCATACACAGGACTAAGAGCAGGTGCAGGTAAGCCAAGAATGTTTATGTATGAGTCTACTCAGAGTAGAATCGGAGGCAATCTGTGGGAGAGACATGAGAATTATATCCAAAATTCACCAATCTTCTTTCTCGACAGGGTTACAACGCCACTACTCTCCCGCCATAGCGACGGAGATGAAGCCGTTCCTTACTCTCAAGGCCTGGAGCTGTTTCTGGGACTCAAACGACTTGGAAAAGAGGTGTGGATGTTCAACTATAAGGGGGACGGTCACAACATCAAAAAACGGGAAATTGCTCTGGACTGGACAAAAAGGATGGATCAATATTTTGATTATTACCTTTTGGGAGCGCCCAGACCAGAGTGGATGTTATAGTTAACTATTGCAACTACTATTATAAGAATTGCAATATATCCGGCATAGATTATCTCGTTATAGATAATTGTCTGGCCGCTTCGCTTTATGATTATCCCCGTAAATGCCCAGATAACCACTAATGAGTAGGCAATATCTCCTCTCTTAATAAGCATAAGTGTGGCAAGAAGAGCTCCTGCTCCTATCATAACTACTGCCCATATACTCTCCGGTATCCCAAATCCACTCCAGTTAAATGAGACAAGGAGTGCTGTTAAATTGGCAATGGTCGCAATTGAGATCCAGCCGAGATATACACTTATTGGAACTTTTACGCAGAACCTCGCAAAAAGAGAGTCCGGTCTGGTTTTATCCGTAATTCGATAGAGTAAAATCAGTGCAGTAATAAACCCCAGCATTACTACCACAGAGAGAAGGATATATTCATAATGCCATGCTAATATCCAAAGTGAATTAAGGATACACGTTAAACCAAAAAGAGAGCCGGCAAAGCTATTAAGCAGAGTTACCTCTCTTTTACTAAAAGCGGCATATACTTGATATACAACAAAAAACAGCAGAAGAATATAGATAAAACCCCAAATAGAGAAGGTGATACCGGCCGGCACAAACAGATTTGGATATTGATCTGATAACTCTCCTGTATTTTTCCCGTTTATGGGCAGAATATTGGCAAGAGCGTTCATCGTTAACATGACCCCATACAGAGTCATGTTAACCAGAGCGTAAATTTTTTGTTTCATACTGTTCAATCGTTATGGTAGTTTTCAACCTTGGAAGAGTTATCTTTTTGAGTCATTAGTGAGACAATGACCAGCACAATTACGGCAAGAGGAATAGATATAATTCCCGGGTTATCAATAGGAAACGGGGCTGCCTCTTTAAGCAGACCATATCTTTCATACATAGCGGGAGAGAAGAGAATAAGAACGACAGATGATACTATACCTGTAACAATCGACCATGCGATCCCTTTTGCTGTTGTTTTATCCCAGAATAGCAGGAATAGGATAGAGGGGAGGTTGGCAGATGCGGCAACAGAGAATGCGAGTCCTACAAGGAATGATACATTCATCCCTTTAAAAAGGATTCCAAGTGCTATTGCAAGAATACCGACACAAAATGCCGAGATTTTACCCGCCTTAACTTTTTGCCTATCATCCATTTTCATGTTGAGGTACTTATCCATAAAGTCATGAGCAATTGCACCCGAAGAGGCAACAATCAGACCACTGACAGTCCCCAATACTGTTGCAAAGGCTATTGCAGATATTATTGAAAATATTCCGATTCCAAAATATTTAGCCAGAAGAGGGCCGGACATATTGCTGCTCTCAACATCGAGAACTCCGTTAATTGATGCTCCCAGACCCATATATAGAGTAAGGATATAGAAGAATCCGATTGCTGCTATGGCAACAATTGTCGATTTTCTTGCGGCACTCTGGCTTGAGACGGTATAGTAACGAATAAGTATGTGAGGAAGTGCTGATGTCCCCAAAAACAGTGCAAGCATAAGTGAGAGAAAATTAACCCTGTCCCATGGTGTGGCACCTGCCTCAGAGGTTAATTTATAAAGCAGACCGGGTTTTACCATCTTGCTACCATGGGTAACATTTTGATACCATACTGTTGTATTTGCCTCACGAATCTCCTTCCTCGAGAATCGAACTATCTCCGAACTCTCCATTGTTGAAAGAAATTCAAACGGGCCAACCGGACCTGTCTTCTCTACCTCAACTCCATCAACAACGATCTTTGAAAGGTGACCAACCTGATAGAACTTTGCTGCAGATTTGGGCTCTCCGTTATATAGTTTTGTTCCATCACCTAGAGTCGTAATAAAGAGTGTCTCTTCGAGCATGGATGAGTCTTGCGACAATCTGAACCACTTAGCAATTCCATCTTTTTCTGTCATGACAAATGTCATATCGTCTACAGTGTATCTCTCGATAAACAGATAGTCGGAGCTTCCCGTTCCAACAATCTCCCTATCCTCGAATAGGACCGGGATAGTCTCAAATTTATGATAATCCTTACCCGGATTAAGAGTAAAACCATTATTGAGAATGTAGATTGTTAGTATTGTAGAGAAGATAATCAGAAGGGCTCCTTTGATAAACTGAACATATGTTGTTGAGGTCATTCCTGCGGTAGCTACAATAAATATCACAATTGAGCCAACAATTACAACACCGGCCCAGTGTGGCAGACCCAGAAGAGGTACAACAAGGTCTCCTGCTCCAACCATCTGAGGAATAAGATAAAAGATAGAGACTACAAGTGTACTGACAGCCGCTGTAAGTTTAATGGATTTTGAGTTGAAACGGGCATCTAATGCATCTGTAAATGTATATCTGCCAAGTCTTTTCATGGGTTCGGCAACAATAAAAAGAGCCACAACCCATCCAGCGAGATACCCGATTGAGTAGAGAAATCCATCGTAACCGGAGTATGCTATCATACCGCATATACCTAGAAAAGAGGCGGCAGAGAGGTAGTCTCCTGCAAAAGCGATTCCGTTTACCCCCCAGTGAATATTACCCCCTGCTGCGTAATATCCTGCAGCAGAGTTTGTTTTTCTTGCAAAATAGAAGGAGAGACCAAGTACGGCAGCAACAAAGGTTATAAAAATAACGATTGCCCAGATAGAAATATTATAGATCATGATTCAGCAATATTATTTGTTTAACCTCTTTTCCATTCTTGTACATATGCTATTGTAGATAAATCCCATAACAATAGCGAGAAAGATAAGACCAAAACCATAGACTATTGCAAGATTCTGTTTCCCGATAACATGTAATCCCATGATTTCCGGTTTTACCAATCCGATAAGTACAAATCCTCCATACACTATTGTATAGCAAATAAATAAGATAACTCCCAACTTTGTCTTCTTAGCTACTGCGTTATCTTTCCCGAGTTTTACAGCCGGTCCGTGCATTTTTTTGTTTTTTTATTAATATATTATTGTTTAATTAATTTCTACAATATCTATTTATATCACCCCTTAAATGAGCTCATAAACGTTGCACTCAATCTCTCTGAGTAGCTGCCCATCTGAGAAAATATCTTTTTTAATATCAGATGCTCAATAGAGTTTAAGTTGCCTGGAAGTATGGTATTGTCCGGAATCTCTTTTCTCTTTATTTGCTCTATCTGATTCCTTAAGCGCAACAGAGTCAAAAAATTAAAGTGATATATCATCTCCTGAGAGCTCTCAGGATTGAATACTCCGCACTCTTCCAGAGCATTTATCCTGTTGTAGGTCCCCTTTAGACGAATATTGTTATTAAGTGCATATATCCTTGAAAACATAACTATCTGAGATATTGCTCTTTTAATATCAAGAGACTCTCCTGTCTTACGTGTTGTCTCTGTAACAATGTTCCCGAAGATATTTGTTGGGGGTTTAAAATTTGCAACAGAGTTTGCAAGAAAGTAGAAAAAGGCGCTCTTACCGCTAAGTATGTTATATATGTAATCTTCGAGAGAGTCAAACAACCCTCTGTCACCATATACATACCTTAGATCAAAAAAGACTGAGATATTCATTATGTTTGCAGGCTCTGCGTTGACTATCCAGTTTCCAAAGTACTCTTTCCACACACTAAAAGGCTGGCACCATTTTGGGTTACTTGCCATATAACCTCCTGTACATAGTTGTAGACCGGATTCATTAAGTCTATTGCAGATCTTTGATGATAGTTCAAGAAAGTACTCTCTGACACTATCACGATCACTCTCGGAATCATCGCCGTAAATAAGTGCGTTATCCTGATCGGAACTGAAGACAAGCTCCTCCCTCCCTTCGCTGCCCAATGATACAAATGCGAATGGTGCAGGCGGCTCTCCCATCTCTTTTAAGGCACCCTCTATTAT
This sequence comes from uncultured Muribaculaceae bacterium, assembly GCA_964502485.1. Taxonomy (GTDB): domain Bacteria; phylum Bacteroidota; class Bacteroidia; order Bacteroidales; family UBA932; genus Bact-08. The sequence goes on from CAZCXB010000045.1 coordinate 5,857, forward strand.
CTTTACTGTAATGTTATCATTATAACCGGAGATAATTTTTGTTATAACAGAGGAGTTTGAATACTCCATAATCAGTGGCTCTGTAAGATAGGGAATCTTATTACGTATAGATAGCAGAGAGCTTGAAGATGAAGTTTTTGAGATTTTCACTCCCAATCCATCAATCCTGTTTGAATAGATACCGAAGATGCTGTTTTTTTGAAGAACAGATGTGATTTTACCTTTGTTGTTCTTTAGAAAAACATAGGAAATTCCATTTGATTCCATCAGTTGGACAGCTTCTGATACAGGTGTGTGATTGTAAACAGTTATTAATGGTGAGCTCATTATCTCTGTTATTTGGGAACTTTTGTCAAAATCTGCACTTAAAAGATTATTTACAATATCTCTATCTATGACTACTCCCGAGGGTACTCTGTTTATTGTTACTGTAACATAGGATGAGTTATTGTTATTCATTATCTCAATCGCATCTTCTATTGTATTATAAGATGGACAGGTTACCAGCGGGGAGCCGAATGAGCCTACAGGCTTACTGTTTGAGGTTGTTTCAAGAGAGAGTTCATGTGAAAACCTTATCAGTTGGTCGGTTATCTTTCTGGAGTCAAACGGTACGGCAATTCCGTCACAATACTCATCTCCTGTTTTTATAAGCGTTATTATCACTTTTAACCTTGTTCCGTCTCTTCTCTTTAGTGATATCTCTCTCGAGAGAACTTCAGAATCAGATTGAGAGAGGGATTGCCGATCCTGAGAAAATTGGCCTTCAGGGTCATAGCTGGGGTGGCTATCAGGTTGCCTTTCTGATAACAAGAACAGATATCTTCACATGTGCATGTGCAGAGACTGCCGTTGCAAATATGACCTCTGCATACACAGGACTAAGAGCAGGTGCAGGTAAGCCAAGAATGTTTATGTATGAGTCTACTCAGAGTAGAATCGGAGGCAATCTGTGGGAGAGACATGAGAATTATATCCAAAATTCACCAATCTTCTTTCTCGACAGGGTTACAACGCCACTACTCTCCCGCCATAGCGACGGAGATGAAGCCGTTCCTTACTCTCAAGGCCTGGAGCTGTTTCTGGGACTCAAACGACTTGGAAAAGAGGTGTGGATGTTCAACTATAAGGGGGACGGTCACAACATCAAAAAACGGGAAATTGCTCTGGACTGGACAAAAAGGATGGATCAATATTTTGATTATTACCTTTTGGGAGCGCCCAGACCAGAGTGGATGTTATAGTTAACTATTGCAACTACTATTATAAGAATTGCAATATATCCGGCATAGATTATCTCGTTATAGATAATTGTCTGGCCGCTTCGCTTTATGATTATCCCCGTAAATGCCCAGATAACCACTAATGAGTAGGCAATATCTCCTCTCTTAATAAGCATAAGTGTGGCAAGAAGAGCTCCTGCTCCTATCATAACTACTGCCCATATACTCTCCGGTATCCCAAATCCACTCCAGTTAAATGAGACAAGGAGTGCTGTTAAATTGGCAATGGTCGCAATTGAGATCCAGCCGAGATATACACTTATTGGAACTTTTACGCAGAACCTCGCAAAAAGAGAGTCCGGTCTGGTTTTATCCGTAATTCGATAGAGTAAAATCAGTGCAGTAATAAACCCCAGCATTACTACCACAGAGAGAAGGATATATTCATAATGCCATGCTAATATCCAAAGTGAATTAAGGATACACGTTAAACCAAAAAGAGAGCCGGCAAAGCTATTAAGCAGAGTTACCTCTCTTTTACTAAAAGCGGCATATACTTGATATACAACAAAAAACAGCAGAAGAATATAGATAAAACCCCAAATAGAGAAGGTGATACCGGCCGGCACAAACAGATTTGGATATTGATCTGATAACTCTCCTGTATTTTTCCCGTTTATGGGCAGAATATTGGCAAGAGCGTTCATCGTTAACATGACCCCATACAGAGTCATGTTAACCAGAGCGTAAATTTTTTGTTTCATACTGTTCAATCGTTATGGTAGTTTTCAACCTTGGAAGAGTTATCTTTTTGAGTCATTAGTGAGACAATGACCAGCACAATTACGGCAAGAGGAATAGATATAATTCCCGGGTTATCAATAGGAAACGGGGCTGCCTCTTTAAGCAGACCATATCTTTCATACATAGCGGGAGAGAAGAGAATAAGAACGACAGATGATACTATACCTGTAACAATCGACCATGCGATCCCTTTTGCTGTTGTTTTATCCCAGAATAGCAGGAATAGGATAGAGGGGAGGTTGGCAGATGCGGCAACAGAGAATGCGAGTCCTACAAGGAATGATACATTCATCCCTTTAAAAAGGATTCCAAGTGCTATTGCAAGAATACCGACACAAAATGCCGAGATTTTACCCGCCTTAACTTTTTGCCTATCATCCATTTTCATGTTGAGGTACTTATCCATAAAGTCATGAGCAATTGCACCCGAAGAGGCAACAATCAGACCACTGACAGTCCCCAATACTGTTGCAAAGGCTATTGCAGATATTATTGAAAATATTCCGATTCCAAAATATTTAGCCAGAAGAGGGCCGGACATATTGCTGCTCTCAACATCGAGAACTCCGTTAATTGATGCTCCCAGACCCATATATAGAGTAAGGATATAGAAGAATCCGATTGCTGCTATGGCAACAATTGTCGATTTTCTTGCGGCACTCTGGCTTGAGACGGTATAGTAACGAATAAGTATGTGAGGAAGTGCTGATGTCCCCAAAAACAGTGCAAGCATAAGTGAGAGAAAATTAACCCTGTCCCATGGTGTGGCACCTGCCTCAGAGGTTAATTTATAAAGCAGACCGGGTTTTACCATCTTGCTACCATGGGTAACATTTTGATACCATACTGTTGTATTTGCCTCACGAATCTCCTTCCTCGAGAATCGAACTATCTCCGAACTCTCCATTGTTGAAAGAAATTCAAACGGGCCAACCGGACCTGTCTTCTCTACCTCAACTCCATCAACAACGATCTTTGAAAGGTGACCAACCTGATAGAACTTTGCTGCAGATTTGGGCTCTCCGTTATATAGTTTTGTTCCATCACCTAGAGTCGTAATAAAGAGTGTCTCTTCGAGCATGGATGAGTCTTGCGACAATCTGAACCACTTAGCAATTCCATCTTTTTCTGTCATGACAAATGTCATATCGTCTACAGTGTATCTCTCGATAAACAGATAGTCGGAGCTTCCCGTTCCAACAATCTCCCTATCCTCGAATAGGACCGGGATAGTCTCAAATTTATGATAATCCTTACCCGGATTAAGAGTAAAACCATTATTGAGAATGTAGATTGTTAGTATTGTAGAGAAGATAATCAGAAGGGCTCCTTTGATAAACTGAACATATGTTGTTGAGGTCATTCCTGCGGTAGCTACAATAAATATCACAATTGAGCCAACAATTACAACACCGGCCCAGTGTGGCAGACCCAGAAGAGGTACAACAAGGTCTCCTGCTCCAACCATCTGAGGAATAAGATAAAAGATAGAGACTACAAGTGTACTGACAGCCGCTGTAAGTTTAATGGATTTTGAGTTGAAACGGGCATCTAATGCATCTGTAAATGTATATCTGCCAAGTCTTTTCATGGGTTCGGCAACAATAAAAAGAGCCACAACCCATCCAGCGAGATACCCGATTGAGTAGAGAAATCCATCGTAACCGGAGTATGCTATCATACCGCATATACCTAGAAAAGAGGCGGCAGAGAGGTAGTCTCCTGCAAAAGCGATTCCGTTTACCCCCCAGTGAATATTACCCCCTGCTGCGTAATATCCTGCAGCAGAGTTTGTTTTTCTTGCAAAATAGAAGGAGAGACCAAGTACGGCAGCAACAAAGGTTATAAAAATAACGATTGCCCAGATAGAAATATTATAGATCATGATTCAGCAATATTATTTGTTTAACCTCTTTTCCATTCTTGTACATATGCTATTGTAGATAAATCCCATAACAATAGCGAGAAAGATAAGACCAAAACCATAGACTATTGCAAGATTCTGTTTCCCGATAACATGTAATCCCATGATTTCCGGTTTTACCAATCCGATAAGTACAAATCCTCCATACACTATTGTATAGCAAATAAATAAGATAACTCCCAACTTTGTCTTCTTAGCTACTGCGTTATCTTTCCCGAGTTTTACAGCCGGTCCGTGCATTTTTTTGTTTTTTTATTAATATATTATTGTTTAATTAATTTCTACAATATCTATTTATATCACCCCTTAAATGAGCTCATAAACGTTGCACTCAATCTCTCTGAGTAGCTGCCCATCTGAGAAAATATCTTTTTTAATATCAGATGCTCAATAGAGTTTAAGTTGCCTGGAAGTATGGTATTGTCCGGAATCTCTTTTCTCTTTATTTGCTCTATCTGATTCCTTAAGCGCAACAGAGTCAAAAAATTAAAGTGATATATCATCTCCTGAGAGCTCTCAGGATTGAATACTCCGCACTCTTCCAGAGCATTTATCCTGTTGTAGGTCCCCTTTAGACGAATATTGTTATTAAGTGCATATATCCTTGAAAACATAACTATCTGAGATATTGCTCTTTTAATATCAAGAGACTCTCCTGTCTTACGTGTTGTCTCTGTAACAATGTTCCCGAAGATATTTGTTGGGGGTTTAAAATTTGCAACAGAGTTTGCAAGAAAGTAGAAAAAGGCGCTCTTACCGCTAAGTATGTTATATATGTAATCTTCGAGAGAGTCAAACAACCCTCTGTCACCATATACATACCTTAGATCAAAAAAGACTGAGATATTCATTATGTTTGCAGGCTCTGCGTTGACTATCCAGTTTCCAAAGTACTCTTTCCACACACTAAAAGGCTGGCACCATTTTGGGTTACTTGCCATATAACCTCCTGTACATAGTTGTAGACCGGATTCATTAAGTCTATTGCAGATCTTTGATGATAGTTCAAGAAAGTACTCTCTGACACTATCACGATCACTCTCGGAATCATCGCCGTAAATAAGTGCGTTATCCTGATCGGAACTGAAGACAAGCTCCTCCCTCCCTTCGCTGCCCAATGATACAAATGCGAATGGTGCAGGCGGCTCTCCCATCTCTTTTAAGGCACCCTCTATTATCTTTACTGTAATGTTATCATTATAACCGGAGATAATTTTTGTTATAACAGAGGAGTTTGAATACTCCATAATCAGTGGCTCTGTAAGATAGGGAATCTTATTACGTATAGATAGCAGAGAGCTTGAAGATGAAGTTTTTGAGATTTTCACTCCCAATCCATCAATCCTGTTTGAATAGATACCGAAGATGCTGTTTTTTTGAAGAACAGATGTGATTTTACCTTTGTTGTTCTTTAGAAAAACATAGGAAATTCCATTTGATTCCATCAGTTGGACAGCTTCTGATACAGGTGTGTGATTGTAAACAGTTATTAATGGTGAGCTCATTATCTCTGTTATTTGGGAACTTTTGTCAAAATCTGCACTTAAAAGATTATTTACAATATCTCTATCTATGACTACTCCCGAGGGTACTCTGTTTATTGTTACTGTAACATAGGATGAGTTATTGTTATTCATTATCTCAATCGCATCTTCTATTGTATTATAAGATGGACAGGTTACCAGCGGGGAGCCGAATGAGCCTACAGGCTTACTGTTTGAGGTTGTTTCAAGAGAGAGTTCATGTGAAAACCTTATCAGTTGGTCGGTTATCTTTCTGGAGTCAAACGGTACGGCAATTCCGTCACAATACTCATCTCCTGTTTTTATAAGCGTTATTATCACTTTTAACCTTGTTCCGTCTCTTCTCTTTAGTGATATCTCTCTCGAGAGAACTTCAGAATCAGATAGATCACGAAGCAGATTTCTTAGGTCTGACTTTTGGGCAAAGATATCTGCAATTGGAATATCGAGGAATTCACTCTTGTCAGCATAGCCTAAGATGGAAATTAGTGTTGAGTTGTACTCTATTAGGCGACTCTTCCCTTTTAGCGGGAAGCGGAACATACCTATGTTTGTATAGTCAGAAAGATTCTTAAGCCGATTTTTAACATCCCGCAATTCGCTCTTGATGGAGATACTCTCCTTTGAGTCATGAAAAGTGAGAAGAACACCCTCTTTTCCTACATAACGAATTGGCATAACAGTTAAAATAGCCTCTTGTGATGTTCCATCCTTACATCTAAGAGTAACCTCTTCTCTGCTCTCCTCATTAAGGCCAAAGATCTCTGAAAGAGTAAATCCACTTCTCTTTTCAGGAATGAGGATAATATCTTTGAGATCCATTTTTGATAGCTCGGAGTCTGTGTATTGGAGCCATTTTTGAATGAATGCATTGGTGTAGGAGATACGATTTTTTACCAAAAGAATAATACCCTCTGTAGATGATTCTACCAGGGATCTATATTTCTCTTTACTCTCAATTAATTGCGCCTCTGCTTCTCGCCTCTTTCTGTCTATTCCAAGACTCTGATATGCTATAAAT
>CAZCXB010000046.1:0-12350 GCA_964502485.1 uncultured Muribaculaceae bacterium
TTATTAGTAAGTATAATTTAATATATATTCATATGTCTGTAAGTTATTTGCATAGAGCAGAGTCGTGGCTGTCGCAAGAGTTCGATCAGCAAACAAGAGATACCGTTAAAGAGCTTTTAAAGGGCAACTCAAAGGAACTTGAGGACTCTTTTTACAGAAATCTGGAGTTTGGAACCGGTGGCCTTAGGGGTATAATGGGTGTCGGGACTAACAGAATCAATAAATACACTATAGGAATGGCCACTCAGGGTCTGGCTAACTATATATCAAACACTTTCCCCGAAAGAGCTGATATGTCTGTAGCTATCGCTTATGATAACCGCAACAACAGTCCCTATTTTGCAAGAATAACAGCAGAGGTCTTTGCAGCAAATGGGTTTAAGGTATATCTCTTTGATGATCTTCGCCCAACTCCTGAATTGAGTTTTACAATAAGACACTTTGGATGTGTTGCCGGAGTTATGATAACTGCTTCTCATAATCCAAAGGAGTACAACGGATACAAAGCCTACTGGGAGGACGGAGCACAGGTGACTGCCCCTCATGACGAAAATATTATTAATGAAGTTAACAAAATTGACAACCCTTCTAAAGTTAAGTTTAGTGGGGGTGATGACCTTATAAAGATTATTGGAGCAGAGGTAGATGATATATATCTCGACAAGATATTGACTCTTACTCTCTCAAGAGAGCTTACTGAGAGAGATGGCTCTATAAAGATTGTATATACACCTCTTCATGGTACAGGTGTTAGATTAGTGCCTGAGGCATTATTAAGGGCGGGTTTTAAAAATGTCATCAATGTGCCGGCACAGGATATAAATGACGGTAATTTCCCAACTGTTGACTCTCCAAATCCTGAGGAGCCGGGGGCACTAAAGATGGCTATTGATCGTGCAGATGAGACAGGTGCCGATATTGTAATGGCGACAGATCCGGATGCCGATCGACTTGGTATTGCAGTTAGGGACAGAAGTGGAAGGATGGTTATGTTAAATGGTAATCAGATGGCATCAATCCTTACATACTATATGCTTGAAAGAATGAGGGAGAAGGGTTTATTATGTGATGGCCCAAACCCAGGATACTATATGGTAAAGACAATTGTGACAACCGATCTGCTTAAATCTATTTCGGAAAGCTATGGCGTTGAGATGATCAATGTATTAACAGGTTTTAAGTATATTGCAGGTGTAGTAAGGGAGCTTGAGGGTAAAAGATACTTTATTGGTGGCGGTGAGGAGAGTTATGGTTTTAATGCAGGGGAGTATGTGCGGGATAAGGATGCTGTAATCTCATGTTGCCTTGTAGCGGAAGCAGCTGTATGGGCTAAGGAGAGAGGTATGACACTTTTTGAGTTACTATTGAGTATTTATGTGAAATTCGGGCTTTACAAAGAGCATTTGATCTCTTTAACCAAAAAAGGGAAGGATGGTGTTGAACAGATTGAGAAGATAATGAAGGGTCTTAGAGAGAATCCTCCACAGAGTATCGGTGGGTCCGGTGTTGTTCTTGTTCATGACTATAAAAGTTCCGAGAGCATAGATCTTGTAAGTGATCTCAGATACAGAATCAACCTGCCAAAATCAAACGTTCTCCAGTTTGTAAGCAGCGATAATACCATAATATCTGTAAGACCTTCCGGTACAGAACCAAAAATAAAATTCTATTTCGGAGTTAAGAGTACTATAAAATCGGTGTCGGAGTATGACGATGCAGTTCAGTTGTTGGATGAGAGGTTGAATAACCTTTCGGAGCAGATTAAAACATTGTAAAAGATTGAGAGACAATAATATGGTTCGTTCTAAAGGTTACCTGGTTTTCCCTCTTCTACTGTCACTTTTCTCCCTATATTCCGGAGTAGTTATATCTCAGGTAAACAGATATCAGGAGTTTTCCGGATCTGTAAGTGTGGATGATATAATGGCCGGGATGACTGTACGTGAGAAGATTGCTCAGCTTTTTGTAGTTTCATTCTCCTCTGATTTTACCAATAGAAGTACAATAGATGCTATAGACCAGATTAACAGAGAGAAGGTAGGTGGAGTGATTATTATGAACTCATCACTCACACCCGGAGTAGGAGTTATCAACTATCTTCAGAGTATCTCCCGGATACCACTATTGGTTACAATTGACGGAGAGTGGGGAGCTGCAATGAGATTTGATTCTGTAGTACCCTTCCCGAGACAGATGCAGCTGGGAGCTATGAGTTCCGACGAGCTTGTCTATAAAATGGGATATGCAATAGGAGAGCAGTGCCGTAGATTGGGAATAGATGTCAACTATGCTCCAACTGTAGATATAAACAGTAATCCGCGAAACCCCGTTATTAATACCCGCTCTTTTGGAGAGGACCCGTATAAAGTTGCAATGTATGGGAGGGCATATATGAGGGGTATGCAGGATGCTGGAGTTTTGGGATCTGCAAAACATTTTCCCGGTCATGGAGATACTGAGGTCGACTCTCATCTTGCCCTGCCTCTGCTCCCCTTCTCCAGATCCAGAATTGACTCGCTAGAGCTCTACCCTTTTAAAGTGCTTATTGAAGCCGGTGTGGATATGATAATGGCAGGACATCTTCAGATCCCATCCCTTGACAGTAGTGGGAGACCAAGCTCTGTTTCTAAGGCTGTAATTACTGATCTGCTTAGAAACGAGCTGGAATTCAATGGGCTGATTGTTTCGGATGCTCTTAATATGAAGGGAGTCTCAAACTTTATGGCTCCTGAGCTACTTCCACTTGAGGCATACAAGGCAGGATGTGATATTATACTTATGCCTGAAAGTGTCTCACAGGCAATATCTGTAATGGAGAGAGCTGTAGAGAGTGGTGAGATATCTCTTCACAGTCTTAATATGAGATGCAGAAAGATGCTGACCTACAAAATGAGGCTTGGTGTTCTAAACAGAAGAGAGCCTGTATCACTCGATAATCTTTATAAAGATCTCAACAAGAGAGAGTACTACTCTCTTATATCTAAAATAGCAGATGAGTCAATAACACTTATTGAGAACAGAGATAGTAATCTCCCTTTAAAGAGTTGTGCCGGCAATACCATCGGCTATCTTTCTCTTGGAGGAGATAGAAACGGTAAGGAGTTTGCGGAGATCTTATCACTTTATGCAGAGATAGATACAATTGTCTTAAGGGGAAGATACAGGCCCGATCAGCTTTCAGGTGCACTTCGCTCTCTATCTGACAAAAGCCGGATAATTGTGGCATTACACAACACCGATTCTCGCCCCCAGAGAGAATTTGGAATAGATATATCAGAGATACAAAAACTTACAAACTTTGCCTCAGGAAGAGATGTGACTTTTGTCTATTTCGGTAATCCCCTTGCAATTCCATTCATTGCCAATCATAAGCTCTTTAAATCATTTATAGTAGCTTACTCTAATACCATATTTAACAATATTGCTGCTGCACAGATAATTTTTGGAGCTTCCGGATCCAAAGGGAGGCTATCTGTATCTGCAGGTCTCTATTCGGTTGGCCATGGTCTGGAGAGTGAAGGGGGGATAAGAATCACCTATAATGAGTGGAGTAATACTCCTTTTGATTCGGAATCTTTCCGGAATAGGGCTGACTCATTGATAAATAAAGATATTAATAGTGCTTTATATGAAGGTGCCCAGCTAATGGTGTTACATAAGGATAGAGTAGTCGTAAACAACTCCTACGGTAACCTGGACAATGGAGGTAGGGTTAATCTAAACCGAATCTCCGGGATGATTTCTCACTTACCTGCTATCATTAAGCTTAGTTCCGCCGGTAAAATCACTCTGGAGGACTTTGCAGGAGCTCATCTCAAGCTAAGGAGAGGCTCTCCATATTCCGAGGCTCTGATTTCTGATCTGCTGATGCACAGGTTTCCGGTAAGTAACAATAGTGGCATTCTACCTCTCTACTCAAACGAGAATATGTCTGTTTTAAGGAGAATAACCGAGACTATCACAAATCTCCCCTTTGATGCATATATAAGGCATGAACTATATGATAGGGCAGGAATGAACAAGAGCACTATTAAAGAAGAGGTCACACTATCCAATGCCAATGATATTGCAAAGTTCATAACGATGTTAAGATGGGGAGGAAATTACGGAGGATTGGAGGTGATGGATAGAGAGAGTTCAAAAAATATTGAAAATCTTCTTCACTACTACTCTTCCACTCTTAATGGAGGAATTGTTTGGACAGACACAGAGAGAGAGCTAACTCTTATTTTTTTGAATAACGGGAGTGAGGCATCACTGGATGAAAGATCCCGTACTCTTACCGGAGATATTCTCAGGAGAGCACTTATCGACCTCCGGATAGATGAGTAGTCAGATTGAATAGAATATAGAGGACAAAAACGGATAGAAGCCATAATGACCAAACAGATCCTGTTACAATTACCGGAACTGCAGCTGATAGAGCAACAATGGCAAAAAGATATCTGTTTTTATTCTCTTTAAATTTCAAGTTTTTGAATTTCAGAGAGAACATGGATATGTTGCTTATTAGCAGATAGGAGAGCAGTATAGAGATTATAGGAATGAAATACAAATTGTTAAATAGATAGTCGATATTGCTGTTGTAAACATTGTAATGAATAAGCATCGATATTAGTATTGCATTGGCCGGTGTCGGAAGACCTATAAAGTTTACACTCTGCCTGGTATCTACATTGAATATTGCAAGTCGTAGAGCAGATGCTGCAGTTATAATTAGTGGTGAGAATGCAATCAGTTCATAGTAAATGTTTGAAGCTCCTCCTGAGGTGTATGGTGATATGAAATGAGAGTATCTGTAGTAGAGAAGAAAGGATGGAGCCAGACCAAAACTTACAAGATCTGCAAGTGAGTCCAGCTCCTTTCCTATTGAAGAGTAAGCGTTAAGCATCCTTGCCGTGAATCCATCGAGAAAATCCATCAATGCTGCTGCAAGTATCAGATAAACAGCAAATAGCTGCCAACCTTTTAATGCGAAAATTACAGCAATAGTTCCTAATAACAGATTAAGAATTGTAATTGTATTGGGAATATGTCTTCTGATGCCCATGAATAAGGATATTTAAGTAGATGTTATAAACCAAGTTTTTTCCTGATCTCAACAGGAACAGACTCTTTATGAACCATTACAGATATGCTTTTTGCTCTTACATAACTCTCCGACATATTGAGGTATCCCCCAAATTTATTTCTCTCTGTTCCCCATGAGTTTTTAGTAATATAATACCTGTTCCCATTTTGATCTTTCGCAATTCCTGTAAGTAGCATAAGGTGGTCGTCGGTAGTTGTGAAGTTCTCGTAACCACTTTGGCGACTCTCCTGAGTAACCTTAACTTCAGGGAAAATTTTCTGAAATTTATAGATCTCGGCATATCTGTCGTCTGGTGTCAGTTTCTCAAATCTTGCTCTATCCTCTCCGATAAAAGATGTAAGATCTTTAATTTCAGGATTTATTGCAACTCCATTTGAGTGAGAGAACCCTTTTTCACTGACATCTCCATCCCAGCAAACTGTATAGCCTTTCAATAAAGCATTATCAATTACTGCCATAAACTCATCTAAAGGTAGATTGTAGAAACGGGCATGATCCCAGTTGTCGGGAATCTCTATAATAGACTCTTTGTAGAAGGGAATATGAGAGAAGCTGGTAATCTCAATATAGTCAGACATATTCAATCCCAGGTATGATGCAAAAGTGAGAGGTGTAAAATCCTCTCCTTTGTATTTGAAGTTTGTAGGCAGGGGACCAAGATAGATGTCGAATAGCGAATTTGTCAGCTTATAGTACTCAGGACTCCTCTGTTTCAGCTCTACAGCTGCTCCGGAGATTACGTTAACAAATTTATTCAGCTCCTTATGATTGTTCACAGGAGAGTCGTAGTTAATTCCATTGTAAACCTCTTGAGGAACAATGCCATACTCTGCAACAATATTGGTAAACATATGTGCAAGGCTTCCCTGTCCCAGATTTCCCTCTCCTCTTCGGAGATAGTTGTCATCCATTCGTTTTATATAGTTGTATCTCACAACAAACATCTCCGAAAGGTCAAATACCCCTTTCCCGGTTCGGATCAACTCCGATTCAAGGAAAGCTGCTGCTGCATAACTCCAGCATGTGCCGCTACTTGCCTGATTCTTAACCTCTGTAGCTCCGTTTCTCACAACATCTGTAAAGAGATATCCTTGAGCACTTATATTTAGTGCCGATAAGCTTAAAAGAATCAGAAGAGTAATTAGTCTAATCGTTTTTTGCATATGTCAATAATTAGGTTGGTGATTTTTATCTACTTGATTCCAAGTTTTTTTCTTATTTCGGAAGGTATTGAGTTTTTATGAACTACAATATTCATGGTTTTATACTTTACATATGTTTCTGATACATACCAAACTCCTTTGTACTCTCCTGTCTCTCCCCATGAGTTTTTAACAATATAATACTTATTACCGGCCTGATCTTTTGCTACTCCATAAATATGCATCCCATGATCATCTGTAGTCTGTCCGTTGTCAAATGCAATCTGTCTATCTTGTTGTGTGATCTTCTTCTCGGGAACTATCTGTTCAAGGCTGTAAATCTTAGAGTCCAGTTCGTTGCGTGCAACACCAAGCCATCTCTGCTGATCGGAGCCCGACATATTGGAGATATCTGTCTCGGCAACTATTGCAACACCCTTTCTTGTAAAACCTTTCTCACTAACATCAGAAGCCCAGAGTACAGTATATCCACTCTCTATTGCATAATCAAATATCTTCATCAACTCATCAATCGGAAGATTATAAGAGCGATCCCATCTCCAGTTATCTGGAATCTCAAGGGCAAACTCGCTGTAAAACGGGTGGTGGTTATATGATGTCAGTGATAGATAATCGTCTGTCTCAATTTCAAGGTGTTTTGCAAAGCTCAACGGGGTATATTCAACTCCTGAGTATGTGAATTTTTCGGGAACAACTCCCAGATATGCATCAAGAATACCTCTGAAGCCTACTCTCCATGCAGGAGTAAACTTGCCGTTAGGATTCTTAACCAATGCCTTTATATAGCCGGAAAGAGCTGCATCCATCTCATTATGAGTGTGGTTTTTCTCTCCGTAATTGAGGCCGGACATCACCTCCTCCGGTACAATACCATAATTTTTCCATACATGAAGAACATCTCCGAATGAGCTTCCTGGTGCAAAGTTTATGTTGCCTGATGTGCGGATATACTTGTCACCCTTGTCATAATAGGCATTAGAGACAATAAACATCTCGGAAAGATCGTGCTCACCTTTGCCTTTCCTGATTAGCTCCGATTCAAGAAATGATAGTGCAGAAAAACTCCAGCATGTACTGGTTCTGTTCTGGTTTTTAACAGATGTTACCGGCAACTCCTTTACTGTTGTAAAAATATAGCCCTCTTTCTCTTGAGCATTGATGCTTAATGTGCATAAAATAAACAGAATCACTCCTGTTAAAAGTTTTTTCATAACGTTTTTTTTAAAAATGGAGTATCAAAGTTATTAAAAAAAGAGACAGGTAAGGTAAGATTATGGAATATTGATATATTTATGAGTCTGAAGGGATATACTCCATATGGGATTACTCTTTACATATTCGACTATCTCCGGGAGCATCTCATTACGTCTGCTCCACTCGGGTTGCAGATAGAGAAGTGTACCCTCTGCTGCTTTAGATCTGTTCTCCTCTGCCCACTCAAAGTCCTCTCTCTTCTCAATTATCACCTTTAGCTCATTAGCAAATCGGAAGATATTATCCAATGGAGGTTTCTTCCTTTTTGGAGAGAGACAAATCCAGTCAAATGTTCCACTTAGAGGGTGTGAACCTGATGTCTCAAGGAAGATCTGCATACTACTACTCTTCAGTAACGAGCAGATCTTATCAAGAGGGTAGGTAAGAGGCTCTCCTCCTGTAATTACAATTGATTTTGCTTTATATCTGACTGCCTCTTTTACAATCTCTTCTATCGGGGTGGGAGGATAGAGACCCGGATTCCAGCTCTCTTTTGCATCGCACCAGCTACAACCTACATCACAGCCACCTACTCGTATAAAGAATGCTGCCTTACCTGTATTATATCCCTCTCCCTGAATTGAGTAGAAACTCTCTGCCAAAGGGAGCAGAGCTCCTTCATTAAGTTCCGGTATTTTCATCTTTTTGTGCAAAGTTAAAAACTCTTATGAAATAATGCCTTTTTGTCAGCTTTTGAGCATTGGCAGATAAGTTGTAACCCCTAATGGTAAAAGAGATAAATATGAAAACTGAAGATCAAAAATATCAAAATCTTAATAGTTATGCTGTTAATCTCAATCAGCAGGCAAGATCAGGTAAATTAGACCCTGTTATCGGACGTGATGATGAGATTCGTCGTGTTCTACAGATACTAAGCAGAAGAACAAAGAATAATCCAATACTTGTTGGAGAGCCCGGAGTGGGTAAAACAGCTGTTGCCGAGGGAATTGCCCAAAGAATAATCAAAGGTGATGTCCCGGAGAATCTTAAAAGTAAAATTGTCTTCTCCCTTGATATGGGAGCTCTTATTGCCGGCGCAAAATATAAAGGTGAGTTTGAAGAGAGATTAAAAGGGGTTGTAAAAGAGGTTATTGATAGCGAAGGTGAGATTATCCTCTTTATTGACGAAATTCATACTCTTGTAGGTGCCGGCAGAGGTGACGGAGCAATGGATGCTGCCAATATTCTGAAGCCTGCCCTTGCAAGAGGTGAGCTGAGGGCTGTTGGATCAACTACTCTTGATGAGTATCAAAGATATTTTGAAAAGGATAAGGCATTGGAGAGAAGATTTCAGATGGTTATGATAGATGAGCCGTCAGTATCTGAGGCAATATCAATTTTAAGAGGTTTGAAGGAGAGATATGAGAATCACCATAAGGTTCAGATAAAAGATGATGCAATAATTGCTGCAGTAGATCTCTCCAACAGATATATCACATCAAGATATCTGCCGGATAAAGCAATAGACCTGATTGATGAGGCTGCATCCAAGCTGCGTCTTGAAATGAACTCTGTTCCTGTTGCAATTGACGAGCTAAACAGAAGGATTACTCAACTTGAGATTGAACGTGAAGCAATTAAGCGTGATGGTGATAAGAGAAAACTGACTGATCTTGTTAAACAGTTAGAGGAGCTTACCAAAGAGAGAGAGATTCATAATGAAAGATGGCAGAAAGAGAGAGCAATTCTGGAGCAGATTCAGAAGAAGAAGGTTGAGGTTGAGGATCTTAAGTTCAAAGCTCAGGAGGCGGAGAGGAGTGGAGACTACGGCAGGGTTGCAGAGATACGTTATGCCCTGATTGCAGCGGCAGAGAAGGAGATTGAGGGGCTACTATCACAAAAAGAGAGAAACAAACTCTCAATGATAAACGAATGTGTCACTCAGGAGGATATAGCAGAAGTTGTGGCTAAATGGACAGGCATTCCTGTAAAGAGAATGCTTGAGAGTGAAAAGGAGAAGCTTTTAAGAATGGAGCAGGAGCTACACTCAATAATTGTTGGCCAGGATTTGGCCGTGACTGCTGTCAGTGAAGCAATAAGAAGGAGTAGGGCAGGACTTCAAGACTCCAAAAAACCTGTAGGAACATTCCTATTTTTAGGAACAACGGGTGTAGGTAAGACAGAGTTAGCAAAAGCTCTTGCCGCTCTCTTATTTAATGATGAAAACCTTCTGACAAGAATTGATATGAGTGAATACCAGGAGCGTCACTCTGTATCTCGCCTTGTAGGTGCGCCTCCGGGTTATATAGGTTATGAGGAGGGGGGACAACTTACAGAGGCTGTAAGAAGAAAGCCATACTCTGTAATACTTCTTGATGAGATAGAGAAGGCTCATCCCGATGTATTCAACACTCTTTTACAGGTTCTTGATGAGGGTAGATTAACCGATAACAAAGGAAGAACTGCCGATTTCAGAAATTCAATTCTAATAATGACTTCAAATGCAGGATCCTCTGTTATTCAGGATAATCTCAGCAGAATGACAGACAGTAACAGAGATGAGATTATAGAAAAGACAAGGGAGGAGGTGATTGAAATTTTAAAAAAAGGAGTTCGTCCGGAGTTTCTCAATAGGATTGATGAGATTATTGTGTTTAATCCACTGACAATTAATAATATAAAAGATATACTTAAACTCCGTATAGATGAGATTAGAGCCAGATTAAGTGAGATGGGGATAGTAATTGAGTTTACTGACTACGCAATCAACTACCTTTGCAGTAAAGGATATGATCCTTCATATGGCGCAAGACCGGTTAAACGTTTGCTACAAAAAGAGTTAGTAAATGAACTGGCTAAATCAATCCTTAAAGGGGAGATAAACAAAGAGAGAGCTGTTAAAGTTGACTATTTTGACGAAAAGCTTGTCTTTAGAAATTAATTATAAAGATACCTTTTAATCTTGTGTGTAGCTGTCTTCTCAAAAGGAACCGGCTGTTCAATTATCTCACTAAGTCTGGATCCTTTATTAACTCTTGAGTTGACATATTCAAGTAACTCAATTTTAGCTTTCAAAACCCTCTGTGTGAGATTTGCCGGAGAATCTCCAAAGAGATGGTCACTCTCTCTGATCTCATCATAATTGAAGTAAACCTTTGCAACCAGTTTTCCTCTCTTCTCAATTACAAGTGATTCAAGAACAAGATCAAACTCATTTATAACCGTCTCAATATCTTCCGGATATATGTTCTCTCCGTTGGAATTGATTATCATATTATCTTTACGTCCTTTAATAAACAAGAAGCCGTCACTGTCTATAAAACCAAGATCCTTAGTCCGAAACCATCCATCTTCTGTAAATGAAGCAGCAGTATTTTCCGGGTCTTTATAGTATCCGGCCATTACATTCGGCCCCTTAACAACTATCTCTCCAATATTTTCCCTATTAGGATTATCTATTTTTATCTCAACACCATTTAGTGCCGGCCCGGTTGATTGCCATTTAACCTTTCCGGGGATTGCTGCAGCAAGAAGCGGGGAGGTCTCTGTTAATCCATAGCCGATTGCATACGGGAAACCTGCGTCAGAAAGGAAATTTTCGACAACTCCGTCTAATCTTGAGCCCCCTATACCAAAGAACCTAAGGTTACCTCCAAACGACTCAGAGAGTCTCTTCCCTGCTGCTTTATGGAAAATACGTCTGAACAACCATAAAGAGTAGATTGCCCTAAGGAGTAAATTTTTAGTAAAGATTGGTCGAATTTTAATTTTATAGATCTTCTCAACAATAAGTGGCACACTTAGCATAATTGTGGGTTTGACTCTTTTGAGTGCAGGCATTAGAAGTGAAGGTGTGGGAGCTCCATTAAGATATACTACCGACGCACCACAAGAGAATGGAAGTAGCATCCCTATGCTGCATTCATAAGTATGAGACAGAGGTAGTATTGAGAGAAAAACATCACTGCTGTTAATAGGGAAGAGCTCTTCTGACATTTTTGTCTGGGCTGTAAGATTTGCGTGGGTAAGCATAACCCCCTTTGATGCCCCTGAAGTACCGGAAGTGTAGATAATTGTAGCAATATCTGTAGGTGAAGGCATATCTCTAAATAGAGATGATGCTATTTCCGGTTTCTTTAGAGTACTAAGATTATCCATACTAATGACCAATGATAATCTATCATAAAGATGCCTAGGGATCTTATACTCAAGCTTGGATGATACAATAAGTGCTTTACTATCTGAGTGTTCAAGAATGTTTACAATCTCAAAGGCAGTAAAATCAGAAAGAATTGGAATTGCAACCATAGCAGATGTTGTGACTGCAAAATGTGAGACTACCCAGTTAGGCATATTCTCTCCAAGTATCGCTACTTTGTCTCCTCTCTTAAGCCCGGCTTCAATCATTGAGAGAATAAGAGTCTCTACTCTCTCTCCGAAGTCCCTATATGTTATTGTATCAGAGTCTATTACTGAGAATGCTATTTTGTCTGCATACTTCTCAACAGTTGTTGTATAGATGTCGCAGAGTGTAGTTTGGTTTATATTGGATTTTGTATTCATATTCTTGCTCCTCCAATTACAAAGATAAAAATATTCTTATATCATTGTGTGGTTGTCATTGGCTTGATTTTTGTTAATTTTGCGTGGATATAACAGTTAATACTCGTATGCTTTTTAAAGATACATTGCAAAAAAAAGCGCTGAAAAAAATTGATAATGAGAGAGTCGTAAAATATACTTCCCTCCCTGATGTGAGGTCAGCAGCTATTATTTTTGATATAAATGAAGAGAATATTATCGATACCGTAAAGAGTCTGATTGAAATTCTTGATAGAAGAGGGGTTAAATTTTCTGCTATTGCTGTAAATTTCTCCAAGTTCCCTTATCCTACAGAGTTT
>CAZCXB010000047.1:0-12123 GCA_964502485.1 uncultured Muribaculaceae bacterium
ATATAGACCCAGCCTTTCAATACATATTTCCCTTTTTTTAGGGTATGAACTCCCTTAATTTCGAACTCCTGAGCACCGTTACCGATCTCGTTTCCGTTAAATAGAATCTGCTCCTTCTCCTCATCCGGAGTATCAATCTTCTTCTCCTTCTCACATGATGTCAGTGAGAGTGTAAGTGCCGATGCAAAAATCAGTGCAATCTTTTGAATCTGTTTCATATTGATTTGTTTAATGTTTAATTACAATTTTATCTGAATAGCAAGTGTAAAGTATCTGCCCGGTTTAAAACTTTTTGAATTTTGATAACGTTGCTGAATATTACCTTGATCGTCTATATACTTGGGATACTGCTGAAAAATAACACTCTGATTGAAAATATCTTTTGCTCCCCCTTTAAGCTCTACTCTCTTCCCTAACCTCTTAGTTATAGTTAAGTCAACGATATCTCTCGAGAGCTCATATGTATCGGGTACATCATTATTGACACTTGCACCGGAACCGGTATCGGCTCTTCCTATTCCAACTATTCTCTTTCCAATCCTGTTATACATAATACCGGCACTAACTCCGTATTTCTCATTGTCATAAAAGAGAGATGCGTTAATAAGGTAGGGAGATTGTCCCTGCATTGCACGGTCTCTCTCGAGAGATCTCTCCTTGTCGAAAACAACTTTACTATAGATCCATGCAGCATTCAGTCCGAATGTGAAGTTCCTCAGATTCATAAATGAGAGCTCTTTCCTGATATCTGCCTCAATACCCAGGTTATTTGCCCCTTTGGCATTTTCGAATGTGTATGTATAGGAACCGCCTGCATCAAGATAGGTCCACTCTATGGGATTGATAAACTTCTTGTAGAATAGTGCAAGAGTAGCATACTCTCCGGCAGAGGGGTAGTGTTCAAATCTTAAATCAACATTGTGTATTGTAGCCTGTTTCAGATCCGGATTACCCTTTACATCGGAAAAAAGGTTGAAATCGTAGTAGACCGATGGAGATATCTCTCTAAACTCCTGTCTGTTGACAGATTTTCCATAAGCAACTCTTATCAGATCTCTCTTGCTTATATTGTATGATGCATTAAGTGAAGGAGATATATCAAAGAATTTGTAATCTCTATCAACAGTTGAAAACTCGTAAATCCTATCATAACTGGTCAATCTCATTAATCCGGCCTCTGCTCTGACTCCGGCAATAAGATTGAACTTCTCTTTATTGTATTTCACTGACAAATAGGCTGCACCATTATAGTTACCCCCTTTGTAACTGTTTCTGTTATCGGTATCTTCATATAAATATAATATTGAAGAGCTGTAATTATCTGGCTTAAGTATCTCGTTAGTAACATCTCTGTATACAAAATCGGATGGAACATTATAGGCGTTATAGCGATAGAGAAACATCCTGTTGTTATACTCTCTCGTTTTGTATTCACCCAGGAAACCGGCCTTGATCTCTAAGTCTGAACTTCTGTCAAGGTCAACAGGAAGAGTGAAGTTAACTGCAGGGGTTATGATATTCTCTCTTAGTTTAACAAAGTCCCTTGTAACCTCGTTTTGGTCTATGGCCATCTTACCATAATCTACATCACCAAATATCTGATTCTCTTCTCTGTTTATAATTCTTCTGTCCGGCTGGTCCATTCCTGCATATGAGTATGAAACGCTCCAGTCGAGAACTCTTCTTCCAAAGTCGTGTCTGCCTGTTAGTTGTCCTGTATATGTAGTTCTGTTAGTATAGAGATACTCCTGTTTCTCCTGAATATACTTTGCACTTACATTCTGCCAACCCTCTCTTATTGTATAGCGGTTTTTCCCAAGAATATTTACCATGTTGCGGAACTCAATCTTTGTATCCCCTTTCATATATGTAAGGTTTAACATGCCTCCCGTTCTGGAATCAATACTATACTGATTGTCACTGTATTTGTAGATATACTCAGGTTCATCTGTAATGTTATTGTAAACTCCGAATCTTGCATTCATCATATTCAGAAAGGTTTGTGCGCTTCTTGTATAGTTTAGAGCACCTGTAACTCCTAAATCTGAACCTGACTTGAATCTATATGCTCTATTAAGCATAAGCGAGAGTCTCTGGTCCGGTATTGTGCTCATCTTCTTTACAGACCAATCCTCACGGAACCCGTTTCTGGTCACATCTGTCACCATTGTCGCGTCGTTATTGTTTAATCTTACCGGCACATTTGATTTAAGTGACCTTGCTCCGCTATCAAAGCCCAGAAAGTCTGTTGAAGAGGGTGTGTTACCGTAAAAGTCATTAAAATGTGTAATTGTGTTTAAACCCATACCATAAGAGATACTGGTTTCACTCTTCTCAGGCATACTGCCTGTGGTTATCTTTACAAATCCGCCAGAGAAGTCTGATGGGATCTCGGCAGACTGCGATTTAACTATCATAATACTCTCAAGCTGAGAAGATGGTAGGATATCAAATGAGAAGGATCTTGAATCTGCCTCAGTGCTGGGAACTGCCGAGTTGTTTATCCAAACATTATTATATCTGCTTGGCAATCCTCTCACAATTATATATCTGTCATTGATAATAGAGACTCCGGGAATCCTCTTTACAACCTCAGCTGCATTTCTATCCTGCGATTTTGATATCTCCCTGCCGGACATTCCGCTCATCACCACATTTGCACTTCTTGTTGCCTGAACCATTGCAATTTGAGAGTTCATCCTTTTGACTGACGTCACAACTGCCTCGTTAAGATAGTTGGCTGACTCAACCAGAGCTATATCCATGCTGTTTTTTCCAGGCCTAATCTCAAGATCCGGGATAGTCACCTTCTGATAACTAATTCCTGATATCTCTGCTGCATAGAGACCCGGAGCAAGATTTTCAACGGTGTAATAGCCGTCGATATCGGTACTTGCACCCTTTTTAATTGCAGGAAAGTAGACAACCGCACCAATAACCGGTTCCCCGCTATTCCGGTCTATAACCAAACCTGTCAGATAGCCTGATGATGTCTGAGCCAATGACTCTTTTGGACATAATGTAATAAAGGACAGAAGAGCTGTAATAATCAATAATTTTCTCACCACTTTTTTTTTATATTTACAGTGGCAAAAGTATCTCAGCGATGTTAAGAGAGTAATACGAAATAATTAAGAAATTCTTACGAAAAAGCCGTTTTTTTCTTCGGATTATAATTTACTATACCTTTGTATCATGGAAAAGAGAAGAATTCTTGTTGTTGACGATGAAGAGGATTTATGCGAAATTCTGAGCTTCAATCTAAGAAGCGCCGGTTTCGAAACAGATGTGGCCTACTCTGCCGAGGAGGCCTACTCTAAGATTAAAAACAACTACGACCTGCTGTTACTTGATGTAATGATGGGGGCAATATCCGGGTTTAAACTGGCTGAGCTTATCCGTGAAGACTATCCCAAACGGGTTCCTATTATCTTTATTACGGCAAAGGATAATGAGAGCGACAAGCTTAAAGGTTTTGATATAGGTGCGGATGACTATATCTCTAAACCATTTTCGGTAAAAGAGGTTATCGCAAGGGTTAATGCTGTTCTGTCAAGGGTATCTTCAGAACCCAAGAAAGAGATTAAGGAGAGGGAGGAAATTGGGGTGGATATTAACTTCAAAAGGCTTATTATTAACAAGCAGAGTAAAGTTGTAAAGGTAGAAGGAAAGCTTATTAAACTAACTAAAAAGGAGTTTGAGATTCTATCCATACTTGCATCTCAACCCCATAAGATATTCTCTCGTTCAGATATTCTCGATATGGTTTGGAGAAATGAGTCGTATGTCTTAGATAGGACTGTAGATGTTCATATTGCGCGTCTAAGGAAAAAGATAGAGCCATACGGTAATGCTATTGTAAACAGATCCGGTTACGGTTATTGCTTCGATCCCGATGAAGGTAAGTTACAGATATAGAATTCTCTTCTACTTTCTGGTAGTACTTCTTGCTACCGGTCTTATCTTCTCTTATGTGCTGATGAGAAGGGAGAGTCAGTTCAAGATTGACGGTCTAACATACCGGATGCAACCTTATGCAGATATCATTTACAAAAGGGTCGTTGGGTTCTCTACAAAGGAGGATCTGGCAGAGAGAATCTCCTCTCTTAATGATATTATTCCTCAGGAGATGAGAATTACCATCCTTGACACATCTGCATGGGTTCTCTATGATAACTTTTCTGATAAAGACTCAATTTTTGACAATCACTTTAACAGGCCGGAGCTTGTTGATGCCAGACTATCAGGTTACGGTTCTGCATTAAGATACTCCAATACTCTATCTGACGAATATCTCTACTATGCAAAAAAGTATCCCGGAATCTATATACGTACTGCCCTCTGTTACAACACCTCTATTCTACCCGTAATTGGGAGGGAGAGGAGTTGGCAAATCTATATCATAGGTGTTTTTCTTCTTGCATCTGCAATGCTTGTCTTTATAACACGCAAGATCAGCAAACCATACAGCGCACTCAAAGAGTTCATCGAGCGGGTTCAGCATGGAGAGCAGGATTACAGCGATGTTCAGTTCCCGAAAGATGAGATGGGGGAGGTTGGGGAGAAGATCGTGAACACATTTCTGCAACTGGAAAAGACAAAGAGATACAAACAGGAGCTTACTCATAACATCTCACATGAGCTTAAGACTCCGGTAACAGGAATCCGCGGTTATCTTGAGACACTGCTTCAGCAGGATAGTATAGACAAGGAGCAGAGCAGATTTTTTATTGAGAGAGCTTATGCGCAATCTCTACGTCTATCGGCAATAGTAAACGATATATCTATCCTTAACAAGATTGAGGAGGCAGGAGATAAATTCGAGTTTGAGAAGATTAATATCTTCCGGTGTATCAAGGAGATTGAGAGTGATTTAGCATTTAAGCTCGAAGAGAAAGGTATACGCTTTACAATAGATGTTACTCCGCAACTTGAGATAGAGGGAAACTATCTTCTTATTTACTCTCTTTTTAAGAATCTTGCAGACAATTCAATAGAGCATGCCGGGGAGGGATTCGAAATTACTATCAAGGAGATTGGCACCTCAGGAGGTGAGGTGTTCTTTACCTACTATGATACAGGCAAGGGTATTCCGGAAGATCATATCCACAGGGTTTTTGAAAGATTCTATCGTGTCGATAAGGGGAGAAGCCGTAAAAGCGGGGGTAGTGGTTTAGGGCTCTCTATTGTAAAAAACTCTGTTATACTTCACAAAGGCAAGATCTCTGTAAGAAACAGAATCAATGGTGGGCTCCAGTTCGACTTTACTCTTGCAACATCTCCTGTTAATGGAGAGAGACGCCTATCAGGTGCATAAACTCTTCTCGGGTTCTCATATCTTTAAGGAAAGCTCCTGTAAATGCAGATGTTGTTGTAACTGAGTTTGGCTTTTGAACACCTCTGATTTGCATACACATATGTGATGCCTCTATAACAACTGCAACCCCAAGGGGGTTAAGGGTATTCTGAATACAGTCCCTGATTTGTACTGTAAGACGCTCCTGTACCTGAAGTCTTCTTGCAAATGCCTCTACAACTCTTGCAATCTTGCTTAGTCCTGTTATATAACCATTTGGTATATAAGCAACATGTGCTTTACCGTAGAATGGGAGCATATGGTGTTCGCAGAGTGAGTAGAGCTCAATATCCTTTACCAATACCATCTGCTGATACTCCTCCTTGAATTTAGCCGAATTGAGTATCTCCTCTCCATTCATCTCGTAACCCTGTGTAAGAAACTGAATGGATCTGGCAACTCGTACCGGAGTTAGAAGTAGACCCTCCCTTGTGGGGTCCTCCCCTATTAGGTTAAGAACCTCTTTGTAGCTCTTTGCCAAAGACTGTGTTGTCTCCTCATCATATTGTTCGATCTTTGTATATGCCATAATAAATGTCTAATTTCGTGAATTGATCAAATTTGCCGCAATATTACAAAAAAAAGAGAACATAGTATGAGAATACTGATAACAGCCGCAGAGGAGGAGGAACTTATAACGTTCAGACAGGCATACAATTCACTATCCAAAAGTGAGCAATATGGTCTGGATATCACCTGGATGATAACGGGAATTGGCACAACATCAACAAGCTACAGACTTACAAAAATGGTCTGTACTGCACCTCAGAAGTTTGATCTTGCCATCAATGCAGGTATTGCCGGAAGTTTTACGGATGAATTCCCTATTGGAAGCGTTGCCCGTATTGAGAGAGAGTATTTTGGAGATCTGGGATTTGAGACATTTACCGGGTTTCAGACTCTTTTCGACTATAAGATTCTCGATGCCGACACGCACCCATTCAAGGGGGGAGCACTACATGCACCTCTTTTGGCTAACCATATTGAGGAGGCGTTAAAAGATCTGCCAAAAGCAACTGCCGTAACTGTACAGACTGTAAGCGGGCTACCCGAAAAAAGGGATCAGCTTAAGAGAGATTTTTTACCCTCAATAGAGAGTATGGAGGGTGCTGCATTCTTCTATATCTGCATATTGGAGAGGCTTCCGTTTATTGAGATTCGCTCCGTATCCAATGAAGTTGGTGAGAGGGACCGCACTAAATGGAATATTCCTCTGGCTCTTGACTCTCTCAGAAGTGCCGGGAAGCTACTACTTGAGTCGCTTGCAAAATGAGACTCTCTCTGGCATACTCACCCTGTCCCAATGACACATTTGCATTCCATGCAATGGTTCATTCGCTGATAGATTGTGAGGGGCTCAGTTTTGATGTAACTCTTTTGGATATAGAGGAGTTAAACAGAAGTGCAGCCAAAGGAGTTTACGATATCTGCAAAATGAGTTACAGTGCCTTTTTTAATTATTCGCAAAATTATGCAATGCTGCGATGTGGAAGTGCACTGGGATACAATAACGGGCCCCTTCTTGTTGCAAGAGGTGACTCGCCTCTTTTCTCTGTTGGTGAGGATAAAAGGGGTAAAGCTCTTTCAAAATTAGTCGCAGCAATCCCCGGAGAGTTGACTACGGCAGCCCTTCTGCTAAAGATTGCTTTTCCGGAGATCTCCCACACTGTGCCTATCCTCTTTTCCGAGATCGAGAGTAGGGTCATCAACAGAGAGTATGATCTGGGTTTACTGATTCACGAAACCAGATTCACTTATGAAAGCCGGGGTTTAAGGTTGGTCTCTGACCTTGGTGAGTACTGGCATCGCCGTTTTTCGTTGCCTGTTCCTCTTGGAGGGGTTGCAGTTAAAAGATCACTTGAAGATGAGTGTGCAAAAAAAATTGGAAGAGTTTTAAAAAGGAGCATAGAATTTGCAATCAAAAAACCAGGTATCTCGAGAGATTACATTAATTGTTATGCGAAGGAGAGTGAGGAGGGTGTTCAGAGAAGGCATATCGAGATGTTTGTCAACAGATACTCCCTTGATGTTTCGGAAGATGGTGAGAGGGCTGTCAGAACCATGTTCAATATGGCAGCTGATGCATATTCTTTGGAAAATAGTGGTAATAATCTTTTTATTTAATAGTTTTATAGTCTAAAAAAATAATACGATGAGCAGGGAAATCATCAGAATTCGGGGAATAAAAAAATTCTACAAAGTTGGCAATCAGGAAGTAAAAGCCTTAAACGGAGTAGATATTGTCATCAATAAGAATGAATATGTGGCAATAATGGGTCCATCGGGCTCAGGCAAATCTACAATGATGAATATCTTAGGTTGTCTTGACAGCCCTACAGATGGTTTGTATATCCTTAACGGAACCGATGTATCAAAGATGAACGATAATGATCTTGCAGAGGTAAGAAATAAGGAGATAGGTTTTATCTTCCAGTCTTTCAATCTACTGCCGAGATACACTGCTCTCGATAATGTATCTCTTCCGCTTATCTACTCCGGAGTTGGTAAACATGAGAGAGATTCGAGGGCCAAGGAGACTCTTGAGAGTGTAGACCTCTCTGATCGTATGCACCATAAGCCAAATGAGCTTTCAGGAGGTCAACGTCAGAGGGTTGCAGTTGCAAGGGCTCTTGTAAACAAGCCTTCAATTATCCTTGCAGACGAACCTACCGGCAACCTGGACTCTAAGACTTCTACGGATATTATGAATCTCTTTTCCGAGATACATAAAAAGGGGAACACAATAATTGTAGTTACTCATGAAGAGGATATTGCAAAGCAAGCAAAGAGAATTATTCGTCTTCGTGACGGTGTTATCGAGTCCGATGAGATAAACGACAACTCTGTAAATTACAATTAGATGAAAGTTTATACAAAGACAGGAGACAAAGGAAAAACATCACTTGTTGGAGGAGAGAGGGTAAGTAAGGATGATCCGAGAGTAAATGCATATGGCAATGTAGATGAGCTTATATCTCATATTGCTCTTCTAAGAGCAGATGGAGGCGATCTCCCCTACTCCGCTAATCTGAGGAGAATTCAGGCAAACCTTATGGTCGTAGCTGCTCACCTTGCATCTGACGATACTGCTGCTCAAAAACTAAAACCTTTTGACGCAGAGGAGATTCTATATCTTGAGTTACAAATTGATGAGATGACAGAGAGCCTTCCCGAACAGAGTGCATTTATTCTTCCGGAAAGACCGAGAGTCTCTGCAGAGGCTCATATTGCCAGAACAGTATGCCGTAGAGCAGAGCGATCGTGTATCTCCTTTATGTCTGAGCCGAGACTTGAGACGCCCATTAAGTATCTAAACAGACTCTCCGACTATCTTTACGTTTATGCCCGCTATATATCT
The DNA here is from genome assembly GCA_964502485.1 of uncultured Muribaculaceae bacterium. GTDB lineage: Bacteria > Bacteroidota > Bacteroidia > Bacteroidales > UBA932 > Bact-08. Next base: position 8,715 of record CAZCXB010000047.1, read on the forward strand.
ATGATAAGTGGTGTGCCCGATGACTTTTGGTATCAGTAATAGAGGGCTCTCCTCTATATTTTATATTTCATTTTTTCGGATAAATATTAGTTGTCAATTAAAATATATTTACTATCTTCGCAGACCATTTTGGCACACAAACGCAAACATCTAACATTTAACTATTTGCACTATGTATTGGACACTTGAACTGGCATCTAAACTAGAAGACGCTCCATGGCCTGCCACAAAAGAAGAGCTTATTGATTATGCAACACGCTCAGGTGCACCTCTCGAGGTGATTGAAAATCTTGAAGACCTTGAAGAGGATGGAGAGGTTTATGACAGTATTGAGGATATTTGGCCTGACTATCCAAGTAAAGAGGACTTCTTCTTCAATGAGGAGGAGTATTAAAATAGAGGTAGAATGAAAATTGTTATTGCGGGTGCAGGTCAGGTGGGCAGCCACCTTGCCAAGATGCTTAGCAATGAATATCACGATCTTACTCTAATAGATAATGATGAGTCAAGATTAAGCAGAGTCTCTGAGAGCTCTGATGTTATTACTGTGTTCGGCTCTCCCACATCAATAAAAACTCTTGCATATGCAGGTGCGGCTAAGGCTGACCTGTTTATTGCCGTAAGCCCCTCTCAGGAGCAGGATGTAAATATTATTAGTGCTCTTCTTGCAAAAAAGATGGGCAGTAGTAAGGTTACCGCACGTATTAATAATGATGAGTATCTGCAGAACGAGAACAAACTCCTCTTTACCGAGATGGGTATCGATCTTCTCTTCTATCCGGAGAAGATTGCATCACATGAGATAATAGATCTGCTTAAACAGACCGGGACATCGGAATTTATGGATTTTTCCGGGGGAAAGCTTCAGCTTATTGTCTTTCGCCTTGATGATGGAGCCCCTCTTATTGACAAAACTCTTGCAGACTATACTGTCGTAGGAGAGCCTCAATATAGGGCAGTTGCAATTGCTCGTGAAGGAAAGACTATTATTCCAAGGAGCTCTACTCGCTTCCAAATGCATGATCTTGTATTTGTTATTTCTAAAAGAACAGGTGTGCAAGAGGTTATGAGCCTCTCCGGCAAAAACAATATTGATGTAAAAAGGTTGATGATTGTAGGTGGCGGAAGAATTGGGGAGATGGTTGCAAAAAAACTGGAGGGGAGTGTTGACTATATCAAACTGATTGAGAGGAAGAGAGAGAGGTGTGATGTGCTTAACGAAAAGTTAGGAAAGACTCTGGTTATAAACGGAGATGCAAGAAATACTGACCTCTTGATTGAGGAGGATGTCAATGATTTTGATGCATTTGTAGCTGTCACAAGCAGCTCCGAGACCAATATACTCTCTTGTGTTATGGCAAAAAAGATGGGGGTTGCAAAAACAATTGCTGAGGTTGAGAATATTGACTATATCAAGCTTGCAGAGGGTATGGGTGTAGATGCTGTTATCAACAAGAAGCTGATCACTGCAAGCCGGATTTTTCGCTTCACTCTATCAAACAAGGTTCAGTCCATCAAATGTCTAAATGGGTCAGATGCCGAGGTACTCGAGTTTATTGTAAATCCAAACAGCTCTATTACAAAAGATAAGATACGCAATCTCGGATTCCCGAAGGAGGCAATTATTGGTGGAATAATCAGGGGTAACAACAGTTTTATCGCTCTTGGAGATACCGAGATCAAACCTTACGACCGGGTGGTTGTGTTTGCTCTACCATCAGCTCTAAAAAAGGTGAACAAGTTCTTCGCCTGACACAACAAAATCGCCTTAAACATCAAATAAAAGGAGCTTTCTTATATCCATTATTCTTATAATCCATAAGAATAAATAGCTTATTTCATTTCAATTTATTACCTTTGCAAATCTTTTTAAAAATAGATTGTTATGGAGAGGTTAAGTTTTAGCACAAGTGGAAAAACACGTAAAGAGCATGATTTATTGGGTGATAAAGAGGTGCCTGTAGAGGCTCTGTTTGGAATTCAGACATTAAGGTGTATAGAAAATTTTGATATCAGCAGAGATTATCTTTCGGAGTATCCGGAGTTCACAAAGGCGCTGGGAATAGTTAAACTTGGGGCAGTTTTGGCCAATCATGAACTTGGGCTTATAAGTGACGAAATTAAAGATGCAATTTCTGCTGCTTGCAGAGAGTTGATGGAGGGTAAGCATACCGAGCATTTTCCAATTGATATGGTTCAGGGAGGAGCAGGGACCAGCATAAATATGAATGCAAATGAGGTTATTGCGAACAGGGCTCTTGAGTTAATGGGTAAGGAGAGAGGTGAGTATAAGTACTGTTCTCCAAACGATCATGTAAATATGGCACAATCTACCAACGATGCCTACCCTACAGCAATGCATATTGGTCTCTATCTCACTCATTTTCATGTTAGAGAGGCGTTACAGAACATTATCAACTCATTTGAGGCAAAAGAGCGTGAATTTTCCGGTATAATAAAGATGGGTCGAACTCAGCTTCAGGATGCAGTCCCTATGACTTTAGGGCAGAGCTTCGGGGCATACCGTTATGCGATGAAGCATGAGTTGAGTCGTCTTGAAAAAGCAGCCAAGGAGCTTCTCTTTATTAACATGGGGGCAACCGCTATTGGTACCGGAATCACTTCCGAACCGGGATATGCTGAGGCCTGTATACAACATATTCGTGATATCACCGGCTGGGATATAAGATTGGCCGAAGATCTGATTGAGGCAACTCATGATACATCCAGTATGGTATTCTATGCATCTGCACTTAAGATGATAGCTATCAGACTTTCTAAAATATGTAACGATCTGAGGCTGCTCTCGTCGGGGCCGCGTACAGGGCTTGCGGAGATTAGTCTCCCCCCTAAACAACCGGGGTCATCAATAATGCCGGGAAAGGTTAATCCTGTAATTCCGGAAGTTGTAAATCAGGTTTGTTTTAAAGTGATTGCCAATGAAATGGCAGTATCTCTTGCTTCTGAGGCCGCACAACTGGAACTTAATGTTATGGAGCCAGTTATGGTTCATAGCATCGTTGAGTCAAGTGATTGGCTAATTAGGGCATTGGACACCCTAAGGCTTGAGTGTATTGACGGAATAAAAGCAAATCCTGAACACTGCCGCCATATGGTTGAACACTCAATAGGTATTGTCACGGCTCTCAAGCCCTATATCGGATATGAAATGAGCTCCCAAATAGCTCAGGAGGCCCTCAAAAGCGGCGGAAGCGTCTACCAGCTTGTAATGGATAGAGGACTCCTTACAAAAGAGCAGCTTGACACCATCCTTGATCCTAAGCATATGGTAAAACCGGTGAAAATATTATTTTAACCTTGGCAAGGGTTGTGGACCTTGCATACTTTTGTGGACTCACAGCAGGAGAGCTTTTGTTACATGTTGCGGGCTTATAACCCCTCCGCACAA
>CAZCXB010000048.1:0-12111 GCA_964502485.1 uncultured Muribaculaceae bacterium
TTACAAATAATACACTTTTTATATTGTTTTTTACCACTTGTCTGACATCTAAGGAGTATGCCTTTATCTCGGACATACATATAATAGGTAATCATAAAACTCGGGATTTTATTATAATCAGAGAACTTCCGTTCAAAAGGGGAGATATTGTTGAGATCTCAAAACTGGAACTACTGATGGAGCATGGGAGAAATAATCTAAGAAATCTCTCCCTCTTCAATTTTGTATATGTCTCATCACTTACAGAGATTGATCTTTTTCCGGTCAAATATAAGAATGTGGAGATTGTGATAAGTGTTGATGAGAGGTGGTATCACTGGCCTGTTATTGGGATAACTTTGGAAGAGAGAAATCTAAGCAGTTGGTTAAAAGATCCAACATGGAACAAGGTAACAGCAGAGACCGGATACAAATTATTGAATCTTGCCGGCAGAAATCAGACATTAAGTACTCTATATATTTTCGGGCACAATAAAGGATTTCGTTTTAAATACTCCAACATAACCCTAGGCAAAGAGGGAAAGCACTTTTTCGATTTTGCTCTGTTAAGAAGATACTCAAGGCGGGAGAATATCCTCTCAATTCTGGATAAACCCGAATATCTATATTCGGACACCTCTTTTCTTACCAGCAGTTACAGTGCATCAGTAGTCTATACTTACAGACCTCGACTTAGAGTAAAAAACAAAATATCATTGGAGTATGAGTACACCTCGCTTGATATCTCTGTAATAAACAACAACCGAAAATACTGGGGAGATAATAAAACTGACAGATCGGCCTTTACGCTAACATACGGGTTAATACTTGATCAGAGAGACGATATACAATATCCGTTAGACGGTTACTATATGAATTATCAGATAAAGGGTTATACTTCGGCAGATATGAGCATTCTTTACGGTCAGTTGAAAGGCGATTTACAATACTATAGGGGTCTATTTCACAGGGTTAACTTTGCTGCAAGGGTTCAATGGGCTCTCTCTGCAAAAAATGTTGAGGGGTATATTTTCGATCGTGCTTTTGGGTATGATGATGTCTCACTCAGAGGGTATGAATTCTACGTTGCAGATGGTCAACACTATGCAGTGTTTTCTCCAACAATCAGATACAACATATTGCCAACAAGTGTCTACTATTTGAAATTTCTTCGGTTTTTACCCAAATTCAACAGAATACATATGACCATTTATGGAAAGAGTTTTTTTGACGCAGGTTACGTATACCATAAATATCCAAACAGCTCCAACACCCTTTCGAACAAGCTGCTGCTGAGCTGTGGACTGGGTTTAGATATAGTCACATATTACGATATAACCCTTTCAATAGACTACTCTTTCAATCAGTTAAGAAAACCTGGTCTCTTTGTCTCACTAAAAGCCCCACTACAGTAGTTTGGCATAATGATTGACAACAGTAACTAAAGAGTATTATCAGGTATAGACTGCTTAAACTCTATGACAATTTGACATTAAAGAATAACATATGAAATTTTCAGATATATTCATGCAACATACCGTGTCTGACGAAGTAAACATTATTCCCGTAATGAATCTTCAGGGAGAGAATGAACTGACAGAGGCTGAGCTTCCGGATACACTGCCAATAATTGCACTGCGTAATGCTGTTCTCTTTCCTGAGACCATTATCCCTATAACTGTAGGGAGAGAAAAATCGGTTAAACTTGTTCGTGAAGTATATGCAGGCAGTAAGATACTGGGAGCCGTTTCACAAAAAGATGCTAAGATGGAGGACCCTCGCCCTCAAGACCTCTTTGATATAGGTACTCTTGCAAAAATCATCAAGATCATTGAGATGCCTGACGGAGGTATAACAATTATTCTTCAGGGGATGAGAAGGTTTCGCGTTCTTGACATAATTGGAGTAACCCCCTATATAACAGCCTCTGTAAAATATCTGGAAGAGGATAATAACACAAAAAGCACAAAGGAGCTTGATGCAATTGCCAGCACTATTAAAGATCAGGCACTCCATATAATAAAGCTCTCTCCTCACCTACCGCAGGAGGCTGCCTTTGCAATAAAAAATATTGAGGGTTACAGTTTTCTTGTCAACTTTATCTCATCAAGCATGGAGCTGGATAGTGTTGATGATAAAATAGTTCTTCTTAGAGAGAATAAGCTAAAAAACAGGGCTTTGAAACTTCTCGAAATTCTAAATCGCCAGATTGATCTCATAAAATTAAAAGACGACATTCAGCAGAAGGTCAGGACAGAGATTGATCAGCAGCAGAGGGAGTACTATCTTAATAGTCAGCTTAAGACAATTCAGGAAGAGCTTGGTATTAATAATAATATTCAGGAATTTAATGAACTCAGGCAGCAAGCTCTCGAGAAAAAATGGCCGGATAGTGTAGCAGAGGTTTTTGAGAAGGAGATTCAGCGTCTTGAGAGGTCCAATCCCAACTCTCCTGATTTTAATGTTCAACTCTCATATATTCGTTTTCTTGTAGAGCTTCCATGGAGTGAAACAAGTAAAGATAATCTGGATCTGAAGCATGCCCAAAAGGTGCTTGATCAGGATCATTTTGGCCTTGACACAGTTAAGGAGAGGATTATTGAACACCTTGCTGTCCTTAAGCTTAAAGGAGATATGAAATCTCCAATTATATGTCTTCATGGCCCCCCCGGTGTTGGAAAGACATCTCTCGGAAAATCGGTTGCTAAGGCACTTGGAAGAAAATACGGGCGAATCTCTCTTGGCGGTCTTCATGACGAGTCTGAGATAAGAGGCCATAGAAGAACCTATATCGGGGCAATGCCCGGAAGAATAATCAGCACATTAAAGAAGACTGGGACATCAAATCCGCTTATTGTACTTGACGAAATTGATAAGGTGAGTAGTGATTTTAGAGGAGATCCTGCTTCTGCACTGCTTGAAGTTCTTGATCCGGAACAAAATACAGCATTTCATGACAACTACTTAGATATAGATTACGATCTTTCAAATGTTCTCTTTATCACAACAGCAAATAATATAAGTACGATTCATCCTGCTCTCAGGGATAGGATGGAGCTAATAAATGTTAGTGGATATCTTGCCGAGGAGAAGCGATACATTGCTAAAGATCATCTGATTCCTAAGCAGACAGAGGCTCATGGTCTTGTAAAGGGTCAGCTAAAGATCAATAAGCAGGGTATAGATACAATTATTAATGAATATACAAGAGAGTCCGGTGTTAGATCACTTGACAGACAAATCGCAAAAGTTGCAAGGGTAACAGCAAAAAGAATTGCACTTGGAGAGGAGAGACCTGCAATTATTGGAACAAAAGAGGTAAAGGAGATACTTGGCCTTCCTGTTTATCAGCCGGATATGCAAAAGGGAAATGAGGCGTCGGGAGTTGTTACAGGTCTTGCATGGACCCAAAACGGAGGAGATATTCTCTTTATTGAGTGTAGTCTTAGCAAAGGAAAGGGGGTTCTCACAACAACAGGCAACCTTGGAGATGTAATGAGAGAGTCTGCCACAATTGCATATCAGTATCTAAAGGCAAATCCTCAATATATGAATCTAACCAACAAGGAGTTTACCGAAAGAGATATGCATATTCACGTACCGGAAGGGGCAATTCCAAAAGATGGCCCGTCCGCAGGAATAACTATGGTTAGCTCAATGGCCTCTGCTTATATGAAGAGACGTGTTAAAAGCGGGATTGCAATGACAGGCGAGATCACTTTAAGAGGAAAAGTACTACCTGTAGGCGGTATTAAGGAGAAGATTCTTGCTGCCAAAAGGGCAGGTATCAAGATCGTGATTCTTCCTGCAGATAATGAGAAGGATGTTAAAGAGATAAAGGATATCTATCTAAAGGGGTTGTCGTTTAAATATGTTACCAATATATCTGATGTTTTAGAGTTCATATTTTGATCTATGGAGGTTTCTATTGAGAGCTCCTGGAGAGAGGTGCTTAAAGATGAGTTTCAAAAAGAGTACTTTAGAGAGCTAACAAAAAAACTAAAGGAGGAGAGATCTTATGGTACTGTTATTTACCCTAAGGGATCTCTTATATTCAATGCTTTTAACTCGACACCATTTGATAAGGTAAAAGTGGTAATCCTTGGACAAGACCCCTACCACGGTGCCGGTCAGGCTCACGGACTATCATTCTCAGTTCCTGCAGGTACTCTCTTACCACCATCACTTAAAAACATCTATAAGGAGCTTGAATCCGATCTTGGGATCAAACCTGCTTGTGACGGAAATCTTGAAAGATGGGCTTCTCAAGGTGTATTTCTCTTGAATGCAGTTCTCACTGTTAGAGCAGGAGAGGCAGCCTCTCACAGTAAAATTGGTTGGATGGAGTTTACAGATTCGGTGATACGTGAGTTATCCGAACGGAAACAAGGGGTTATTTTTATGTTATGGGGTAACTTTGCAAGATCAAAAAAGGCTCTTATAGATAGCAGTAAGCACTATATACTTGAGGCAGCTCACCCCTCCCCTCTTGCAAAAGGGGCATTCTTCGGGTGCCGACACTTCTCGGCGGCAAACTCTATTTTAAAATCACTTGGAAGTGAAGAGATAAATTGGTAAGTCGGGCGTTATCTCTCACCAAAAATCAGAGAGCCGATTCTCACCATTGTACTACCCTCTTCGGCTGCAATATCAAAATCTCCGGACATTCCCATTGAGAGCTCACAGAAGTAGCTGCAATCTGCAAAATACTCTCTTTTAGTTATATCAAAAAGCTCTTTCAATTTTGCAAACTCACTTCTAACAACCGCTCCATTTTCGGTAAATGAAGCCATTCCCATTAGTCCGCAAAATCTAATATTCTTAAATCTATCTTTTATTTCCAATATCTCTTTCAACTCATCACTGCTTAAACCCTGCTTACTCTCCTCTGAAGCAATAAATATCTGAAGCAGAACATCCTTAGTCAACCCCCTCTTTGATGCCTCTCTATCTATCTCGTTTAGAAGCCTTAAAGAGTCAACCGAGTGGATTAGCGATACTCTATCAATTATCATTTTTATTTTATTGGTCTGTAGATGACCAATAAAATGCCAGCGAATATCATTTGGTAGCGCCTCCATCTTCTGTTTTAACTCTTGAGGACGATTCTCTGCAAAGTCTCTTACACCTGCGTCATATGCCAGCATAATATCACCGATAGGTTTGAATTTAGAAACTGCCACCAGCTTTAACCCTGGTGGCAGACTCCTAATAAGTGATTTTATTGACTCGGCGTCTCTCATTTTTTACCCTTTGTCTGCTGTTGCGCCCTATATGCATTGTCCAGTCTCTCTTGAAACTTTGATTTCTTTTTTGGAGCAGAGGCTGCTCTCTCCTGTAACTTTGCATAAATCTTCTTCTCGTCTACAAAGTATTTTCTGATGACCCAGGTCTGACCTATGGTTATCAGATTTGATAACATATAGTAGTAGCTCAATCCGCTTGAGAAATTGTTACAAAGCACAAGAAGAAAGATTGGCATAAAATAGAGTGACATATATTTCATCCCTGCCATCTGAGGTCCTGCACTCATCTGATCAATATTCATCCTGGAATAGAAATACATTGAGACTGCCATCAGAAGAGCAAAAAGACTTACGTGGTCTCCATAGAGAGGAATTGTAAAAGGTAGGTTTAAGATAGAATCGTATGCACTTAAATCCTCCGCCCATAAGAAGCTCTCCTGTCTAAGCTCAAAAGAGGCAGGAAAAAATCTGAACATAGCAAAAAGGATAGGGAATTGAAGAAGCATTGGCAGACAACCGCCGAACATACTCACGCCTGTCTTGTTGTACAAAGCCATCGTCTCCTGCTGTTTCTTCATTGCGTCCTCACTCTTTGGATATTTAGCACTAATCTTGTCAATCTCCGGTTTGAGAACCTTCATCTTTGCCGAAGACATATATGACTTGATGGTGAGGGGAGATATAACCAGTTTAATAAGGATTGTAAGGAGGAAGATAATAAGTCCGTAATTACTTATGAATTTGCCAAGCAGATCGAAAACCAGAATGATAACATATCTGTTAATCCATCCAATAATCCATCCCCCCAGCGGAACAATCTTCTCAAATCCCATATCATAGGACTTAAGAGTCTTGAAGTGGTTCGGGCCATAATAAAACTCTAGCGGAATATTAACCTCAGCTCCGTCTGTATAAGGAATCTGCATATTGGCAGTACAGTGCATAAGGTTTTTTTGGGGATCCCCCTCGGGATAAACTCTGTAGGTAAGTACACCGCTGTTAAAATTATCCTTTGCAACAAGAATCGCAGAGAAGAACTGCTGCTGAAATGCAAACCAGTTTACCTTTGTACGGATCTCCTTGCTGGCATCATCTTTCCTTAGTCCTAAGTCCTCAACGGATTGTGAATTAGGAAATTTATATACAACAGTAGAGTAGTTCTTCTCATTATCATAACCCTTCTCCTGTCTTGGCATATCCATACTCCACTCCATATCGAGATATGTCATGTTGCGTGGAATATGTCTATTCATACCTACCATCCTTATATTGAAATCAACCAAATAACTGTTATCAGGCAGGGTGTATCTGTACTCAATAAATGAGCTCTCATCCATATATAATCTGTATATGAGTGAGGTATCACTTTGAGAGTGGAGAGTGAAACCAAAATTAGAGGTAGAGAGCTGCTGAGATGTATAGAAACTGAGCGAAAGGTTGCTTCCCCTATCTTTGAGAAGCATCAAATCCAAACTATCATAAGTCTTAAACTCCTTTAGATGAATAGACCTGGGTTGTGCACCGATATTAGAGAACTCTACCTTCAGAAGATTGTTCTCTAAAACTGATCTTAAATCCTCTGCTTTGCTTGCATCTGCCAGAATTGAATCTTTATAAATATTATCGGGCTGAACAATACTCTTTACCTCGGTTGGCGCTGTAGCCGGAGAGAGTGTATCACTTTGTACCGGATTCTCCTTTGCATAAAGCATAGCCTCTGCAGTTGCAATTGAATCTTTGACAAATCTCTCTCTCTCCTGCTCCTTAAAAACTCTGGCATTGTACCAGCTGAAGCCGATAAGAATGGCACCAATAAGCACAAAACCTGCTATGGAATTTTTATTCATGACTATCTATTCGTATTGTTTATCAATTAGTTTTATCTTCTCCTCCAGCTGTCCCATCTCCTCCTTGGCCCTTGATATTTTCTTCTCTATATCATTAAGAATAGAATCGGCATTCTTCGACTTTGCAAAGAAACCCATATTGTTCTCCCATAGTGCAATGTCCTGTTCGATCTGACGGAACTTCTGCAGAAGTTTGTCTCTCTCAACTTTAATTCCCCTGTCACCTTTTGATGAACCCTGAATATCCTTTATATGCTTTCTGAAACGTACAAGTTTCGTCTCATTCTCACTGCTCCTTATATCGGCAAACTTAATGTCAATTGCGTGTCTGTAAGCTGCCTGAACTCTCTCTTTCTCTTTGAGTGGGACATATCCGATTTCATTCCATCTGTTTTGAAAATCCTTGAGAGCTTCAAGATTTTCAGATTGCTTACTTTCTGGTTTATAGCTGTTTATTTCATCAATCAGCTCCTGCTTTCTCTTGAGATTCTCATCATAACTCTCCTCAACTGTAGAGAAGAATTTTGCCTTATTCTCAAAGAACATATCACATGCTGCGCGGAATCTTTTCCAAACAATATCTGACTGTTTTCTTGCTACAGGACCAATCTCCTTCCACCTCTTTTGCATACCGATCAGCTGATCTGTAGTCTTTTTCCAATCCTGACTCTCCTTAAGTGCCTCAGCTTGTTCGCATAGTGCAATCTTTTTGTCAAGATTCTCCTGCATCACCCGTTTGAAATTTGAGTAGAAGTCTCTTTTTGCATTGTAGAATTTATCGCATGCAGCACGGAATCTGTCATATATCTTCTGGTTATCCTTTTTGGAAGCAAATCCTATAGCTTTCCACTCAATCTGAAGGTTTTCCATCTCTTTTGACAATGCATTCCAATCACGATCATCGCCTTGAGTATCTGCAATAGCCTCTGCCTTCTCACAGATTTCGGTTTTTTTGTCAAGATTTAACTTCTGATCCTCCTTTAGACCTTCGAAATGGTCTTGCTGGCGTTTATTGATATTTGATGTAGCTAGTTTGAATCTGTTCCAAATCTCCTCTCTCAGCTCTTTTGGGACAGGCCCGAGCTCCCTCCACTCATCGTGGTATTTCTGAAGCTTGCGGAATGCCTGTACAACGTTCTGCTCATCCATTAGCTGCTCTGCCTTTTCACAAAGTTCTGTCTTCAATTCGAGATTCTTTTTTAAATCCAGATCTCTAAGTTCATTGTTAATCTTAACAAAATCATAGAATTTCTCTACAAGGAACTGATATGTATCCCATAAATCTTTGCTTCCTGACTGAGGTACAGGGCCAATCATCTTCCACCTGTTTTGAAGCTCACGGAATGTAGGAAAGGTGTGTTGAAGATCTTCCTGTTTATCAAGCAGAGTTTTAAGCTCTTCAATTATCTCACTCTTTCTCTTGAAGTTCTCCTCTTTGTGTCTCTCAAGAACCAAAAGAAATGATGATCTCTCGATTTTATACCTGTTGTATAGCTCCTTGAACCCTCTTTCAAGTTCGGCAAAAGGGTTACTTGAGATGATATTCTCCTCTTCAGACTCATCTTCCTCTCTCTCATCCTGTACAGGGAGCGTCATCCCGGCAGCAATTTTCTCTTTTTTTAGAGTTTTATAGAAAGCAGCCTTTATTGAGTCGGCATTCTTATACATTTCATGCTGATCTCCTCTCTCAAGAAGGTCCTGAAAGTGCTGGACAATCTCCTTGAGACTCATCTCTGAGAAATCTCTGTTTTCGGGAGTTGAATCTGTATTCGTCGGATTTTCAAGGATTTTATCCTCCTCGAATTGCTCTTGTGGAGCAGAGTTGTTAATTTCTTGGGTCATATTTACAGGCAAAAAAGGATTAATAACTCGCAAATATACAAAAAAAGTTTGCTAACATTGTGATTTATGTAAATTTGCACAATGATACGAATAGATATACTGACAGTTGTCCCTGAATTACTTGAAAGTCCGCTGAATTACTCAATAGTAAAACGTGCAAAAGAGAGAGGTTTGGTTCAGATAAATATTGTTGATATCAGGGAGTATGGAAAAGGGCGATATCGTCAGGTAGATGACTACCCTTTCGGAGGGGATGCCGGTATGGTTCTTATGATAGAGCCTATATATAATGTAATCTCAAAGCTAAAGGGTGAGAGGGAGTACGAAGAGGTGATATATATGAGTCCTGACGGTGATCTGCTTGATCAGGGTACTGCAAATTTGTTGTCTTGCAAAAATAATCTGATTATACTTTGCGGACACTATAAGGGAATCGACCATAGAATAAGGGAACATCTAATTACACGCGAGATATCAATAGGTAACTATGTTCTTAGCGGAGGAGAGTTACCTGCAGCTGTACTTTGCGACTCAATCATAAGGCTAATTCCAGGAGCTATTTCTGATGAGACATCTGCATTGAGTGACTCATTTCAGGATAACCTGCTTGCACCGCCTGTATATACAAGGCCCTCTGAGTTTATGGGCTGGCGTGTCCCGGATGTACTGCTGAGCGGGAATCCCAAACTTATAAAGGAGTGGCAAGAGTCTCAATCCCTTGAAAGAACAAAGAGATTGAGACCCGGCCTCTCAGATGATAAGTATTAAAAACCAAAATCATCCACCTTTATCTTATCCTGTTTATCGAGTGTTGGCTCGAGAGCTCGGCCGTGCACGGATAGTGCATGAATAACCATTGCCTTATCGGGTATTGCAGGACAGATATATTCACAGCCCCCACATCCGATACACAACTCTGTATTGAGACTTGGTATATATAAAGGTGTATCCCCGTAAGGTACCATTGTGATTGCTTTTGTCGGGCAGTGTTCGTCGCATGCCCCGCAATCTGTACCATCTGTGTGTACTATACACTTTTCAAGATAGAACTGCGCTTCGCCAATCTGTGCAAGCTGTTTCTCCTCTTTTGAAAGTGGCTTAAGTGCATCGTTCGGGCAAACTTTTGTGCACTCATTACACTCATAGCCGCAAAAGTGGTGCTTAAAGCTTAAGACAGGGAGCAAAACTCCGTCTATACCATACTCTCCGGCAGCAGGATGAATGATATTATTGGGACAAGCGGCAATACATGCGTGGCAGGCGGTGCAATTCTTCTTGAGATGCTCAATACTCAGAGCTCCAGGAGGTGCAATCCCGGTAATTTTTGGTGCCGATTTAAAAACAGGCCCGAGATTAACAGCCTTTGCTGCAATTGCAGCACCCATAAGTCCCAGTGCTATCATAGCCCTTCTCCTCTCTGCATTTTCCGGCTTATCCGGTTGAGGATTCCCCTTTTTTGACTTAAAGGAGAGTTGGTAGCTGATTCCACTCTTGCTGCAAACCTGCATACAGTTGAAGCATGCAACACATCTGCTTTCGTCAATACTCTTGTTCTCTATATCTATACATTCGCTTTTACATTTTGTTGCACATAAAGAGCATCTATTGCACAAACTCTTATCTATTACAGGTTTAAAAATGGAGAAACGCGATGTAAGACCCAAAAATGTACCAACAGGGCATATTGTATTACAGTAAAGTCTGCCTCTGAATGCACTGAAAATAATAACAGAAAACATAAAGAGCAGAGCAAAGAGGAAGGAGCCCAAGGCAAAAAATGCGTAACTTCTGTAAAAGATAGTTTGAGGGAATATCTCTGAAAGACCATTATGGATCAACTGTTCCGACCTGCTGATTACCTCATTGGAGATTTTTCCCCAATTTGAATATGGATCTAAGTAAACAAGTGGAAGAGTTATGCCGGCAATCAGCAATAGCCCGGTAATTGCAAGTATTGTATACCTGACGCCATTATTTGGGGTTGAATATTTATAATTTCTCTTTTTCCTGGTTTTAAAACGGTTGGCAATATTAGAGATAATATCCTGAAAGGTTCCAAGCGGACAGAGTGTAGAGCAGTAGACTCTCCCAAATAGTATAGTCAGCAACATCAGAAGTACAAAGACCAGAGCACCTCCCGAAAAGATACCCAGAAGTGAGGGTACAAACTGAACCTTGAGAAAGAGAGAGAATAGAGAGGACTCTCTGTTAACAAAAAAGATAAAGGCGGCAGTAATAGAGACAATAAAGATAAGGGAGACAGCTACTCTTGCCCTTTTAAGTATTTTATAATTCATATGATATTAACCTATTCTTATCCTTTCTACTTTGAGTTTATCAATATCGGTTGTTCCAATTTTCATCTTCTCTGCAATACCAATATGACTTACCTCTTCAAGAGTCATTTGACGAAACTGGTTAAAGAACCTAACGGCTGCAGTATCAACAGCAACTATATCCGAAGATAAAAATAGTGCTTTAGGGTTCTGAACATCCTCTATGCTTTTGCCTTTAGGCCCGTTTTGGGTCATAATTCTGTAGGCATCAACAATATTGAGAACAGGCATTTTTGTGTATGTAGTACAATCAGCTATACATTGCTGCAAATCATTTGCATGCCAATATCTTCTATCCCATACAATTCCCATAAAATTCTTCATGGCAATAGTCATTCTTGCACCCCCATGGTTTTTAAGAACAGGAACATTTATCCATGCATCGCAGTCAAGTATCGCTTCATGAATCAGAACCTCCTTTAGCCTTACACCACTTGGTAGTGCAACCCTTCTGTAGTATTTTTCATCGTGTGCAAATGCCATCTTTGCACCCTCAGCTTTAGCCGCGTTTTCAATACCACTGTTTCTGTAACAAGATTGCCACTCATCACAGGTGTGATCAAAAACTGTTACTTCGGATGCCCCTGCAGAGAAGCAGTCCTTTACAATCTCTGCAATTAAATCGGGATTGGTATTGGCAGCAAACTCAGGGCGTTTATCCCATCCGATGTTGGGTTTAATTACAATCTTTTGGCCTTTTTTAATGAACCGGGAGATCCCTCCCATTGCCTCAATGCCCTTTCTGTACATTTCACGAGGCTCTCCGCCCATAACAGCAACCAAGTCGTTTGAAGCCGAAACGCTCATCTTTTCTGCGGCAAAGAGTTTGTTGCCATTTAAATTAACTGCTCCTGCCAGACC
>CAZCXB010000049.1:0-11976 GCA_964502485.1 uncultured Muribaculaceae bacterium
TCTCCACGCCATACTCGGAATATGCAGTTGTGAAGATTATGGCAGGGCAGTGATTGAGCGATTTAATTAACTGCATACCTGTTAATTCCGGCATGTTTATATCAAGAAAAATCAGATCTACACTATTTTTCATAAGAAAAGAGTGAGCTTTAACCGGATTGGAAAACGTGCCTAACAACTCGAGAGATTCGGTTTTCTCTACATAGGATCTTAATAGCTCAATGGCAAAGGGCTCATCATCAACAATAATACACTTCATAATATGCTATTTAAGATTGAGTGACAAGTTAACAATAAATATCTCTCCATCATTGGAAATTGAGAGGTTATGATTTGAGGGGTAGAGGATAGAGAGGCGCTTGCGTACATTCTCCAATCCGATACCAGAGAATCCATCTGCCCGATGTGATCTATTATCTGTTATAATAGGGTTGCTTACAAAGAGTTGCAGAGTGTTATTTTTGCATTTTATCGAGATATTAATCTCGGTTGGCCGGTTAAACGAGATACCGTATTTAAATGCGTTCTCAATAAATGGGATTAAAAGAAGTGGTGATATTTGGTAGTTTTCGTTATCTGTGATTGTCTCAAGCGAGATTTTTACAGGCATATCGGCAGATATTCGCATCTTCTGAAGCGCTACAAAACCCTCAATATGGTCTATCTCTTTCCTGATAGAGACTTTATCTATATTGCTGTCGTATAGTACATAGCGCAGTTGAGACGATGTTTTTTCTATAATGTCGGCTGTCCTCTCATCTCCATAAGTAGTTGCACTCGAGTACGCCATATTTAGCATATTGAATAAGACGTGGGGATTTACCTGTGCTTTTAAAAAATTTAGCTCTGCCGAAAGCTTTTGTGATTTTAGCTCCTGTTTTTGTCTCTCAGATTGAAGCCACTTTTTAATAAATCCGTAACCCAGTGCAATTGCCAGGATAAAGAGGTTGAATATAAGAGTAACCACAAACTGACTATAAAGAGACTCAATCTCTGTAGAGTAGTATGCCGGAAAGAGAGTGTAGTCCAGGATGGTCTCAATAACTGTTAACCCCAAGAGGGTAAGGATAATCTGTCCAAAGAAGAGATAACCGGATCTCTTTATGGTGTAGAGGCCTATCAATTTATTGGATACAATATAAAAAAGCAGAATACTGAAGATTGTACCCAAAGCGATAGGAAAGAATATCTCTCCCATATCCCTCCTCACATTTCCAATTGTTTGAACAGAACCGGCAACTATAATTAAACCCGCTATCCAGATTATTGAATGTATTATATACTCTTTGTGTTTGAAAGCTCTTATTATCATATCAATATATGTTTTTAATGTAAATTGTTTTCTCTTATATCATCAATTTACAATTCAAATATATATCTATTAATCTCTTAAATAATATGAGAGTGACAAAATCACAATATTTATATCTAAAGTACCACATATTATGGATAAACAAAGTTAATCATAGAAATTGAGTGGTTTGAATAGTTGTTAAGGCGTTGGTCATATAGATTTGTACAAGGGGTGAGATGCCTCTACTTTCGCTGTCAATAAATCAATCACAAACAAACACTAACCAAAATGAAAAAATTACTATTTACACTACTAATCACTCTAATCACTACCTGTGTGGTGGCAAAAGATCCGTTTATCGGAAAATGGCACGGAGATCTTAGAGTTAATCCGCAATTCAAACTTACTATAGCATTCGAAATAACACCTTTAGCTAGCGGGGAGTATGAGGCTGTAATGCATAGTGTAGATCAAAAGAGTTACAACATAACTGTAGACAGAGTTTTAGCAAATAAAGATTCAATATTAATTGAGGTAAAAATGCTGTCCGCTATCTTTAAAGGGAGGCTGGTTGCAGATTCTCTCTCTAAGCAAAAAACAATCCTCACCGGAACATTCGGAAATCCCGGTTCCCAAGGTATGGTTTTAAATCTAACCAAATGCGATGAGTTTCCATTCAAAATTGCCCGCAGACCTCAGGAGCCAAAAAAGCCATATCCATATCATTCAGAGGACGTCACTTTTACAAATACAGAGGAGGGGATATCACTAAGGGGCACATTTACAAAGCCCTTTGGTGCAGTTAACGCGCCTGCAGTAGTTCTGATTTCGGGCTCCGGTCCATCTGATAGAAACCAGACAATCTTCGGTCATAAGGTATTCCTTGTACTTGCAGATTATCTTACCAGTAACGGTTTTGCTGTATTGCGTTACGACGACAGAGGGGCAGGAGAGTCGCAGGGAAGTTTTAGAACAGCCACGGTGAGAGATCACGCTGCCGATGCCTCCTCAGCTATTGACTACCTTAAAAGCAGAGCTGATGTGGACTCTTCAAGAATAGGTCTCATTGGGCACAGCCTGGGTGCCGAGATTGCCCCTATTACCGCAACGATTAACAGTAGTACAGCTTTTATTGTGCTTATGGCAGGGGCTGCAATCTCACTGCAGGAGGTAATCTATGAGCAGTGTGATGCTATCTTTACCTCTAGGGGGGCATCAAAAGAGGGAATTGCCCTTAACAGGGAGATACTCGGGAGTGTTATGGAGATATTCAAAAACTCTGCAAACGACAGTATAGCCAAAGAGCTTATCAAAGTGAACCTGGCATCTTTTAACGAAAGAGTCTCTGCTCTTGAAAAAAGCGATCTGGAGAAGATAGGCCTCTCATCTCCACTAAAACTATCCGATTATGCAGGTCTGTTAATGCCATTTATGCGTTACGATCTGTTCCACAACCCATCTGAGACCCTAAAAGATGTAGAGTGCCCTGTGTTTGCACTTATTGGCGATAAAGATATTCAGGTACTACCACACAACCTCGATACTATTGAGCAGACACTAATCTCTGCCGGCAATACAAGAGTTACAACAAAGCTCTATAAAAACCATAACCATCTGCTGCAAAACTGTATCACCGGAGAGATCGACGAATACGGTGAAATTGAAGAGACCATCTCCGAAGAGGTTGTTTATGACATAATTAAGTGGATAAAAAGAGTAAGTTGTAAATAGGAAGATACAATCTAAAAGAGACAAAATCCACATCGGGCATCTGATCTAATTATGTATCTTTGATGGTTTAGTTATAGATCAATTGGAATTATGATGATTGAAAGACTATTATTGAGGTTCAAACCATATAAGTATTATCTCAAAGGGAGGGAGTATCTCAATGATCCTCACTACGCGGAGGTTATTGCTAAAGATCTAAAGGAGACATCTAAAAAACCATTAAGAACAGAGATTATAAATTATTTATTGTCGCAAAGTGAGGGAGATACAAACTATCTTGAGATTGGAGTTCGTAATCCCGATCACAACTTTCATCAGATTAAAGCAACAAATAAATATGGCGTAGATCCGGGGTTAGAGTTTATTGAAAACCCTGTAGATTTCAAAATGACAAGTGATATGTTTTTTCAAAAGCTATCTGCAAAGGAGATTCTTTGGGATGATATTAAATTTGATGTTATATTTATTGATGGTCTTCATCTTGCACAACAGGTAGATAGAGATATCGAAAACTCGATCAGATACATTAAAGATGATGGTTTTGTTTTGTTACACGATTGTAATCCAATTACAGAGTGGCATGCAAGGGAAAAATCCACATATTTTTACACTCCGGCATTAGGTGTTTGGAATGGAACAACCTGGAAAGCTTTTCTAAAGTGGCGTTTCAATCCTTCTGTTTACTCTTGTTGTATTGACTCTGACTATGGAGTAGGAGTATTATCCAAGAAACATGATATTGGTAAGAGTATAGAGCCCACTAATCTTTTCTTTGAATTTGCTCTGTTTGAGGAAAACAGGAAGAGATATTTAAATCTAATCGATTTTGAGGATTTTAAATTGAGATTTTAAAGAGATTTATATGCACAACAGCTCCATTTTACGGATGAAATGGTTTGTAGAGAATTATGTCTCAAAAGGACCGGGGAGTAGAGTTAAGGTTTTGGATGTTGGGAGTTACGATGTCAATGGGTCCTATCGGCATCTATTTCACGAAGATAGATATGAATACGTTGGGTTGGATATGGAAAAAGGGCCAAATGTGGACATCGTACTAAAGAGTCCCTATAATTGGGAAGAGGTGAAGACAGATACTTTTGATGTCATAATCTCCGGTCAGGCATTTGAGCATTCTGAGTTCTTTTGGGTCACAATGTCAGAGATGGTTAGAGTGTTAAAAAAGGATGGGCTAATGTGTATAGTTGCGCCTTTTGGATTCCCTGAGCACAGATATCCAGTTGATTGCTACCGATTTCTGTCGGATGGGATGGTCGCTTTGGCAAGATATGTATCTCTCGAGATATTACATACCCATACAAACTGTGCTCCTACTCCTGAGAGTTCCGATTGGTATAGCGATAATTGTGCAGACTCAATTTTAATTGCTCAAAAGAGATATGAAGGTGCAGTCAGATATTTAGATCTTAACTCATATGTCTGCCACCCGGCAAATCAAGAGGAGCTTCGTTCCGGATTATATCCATATGCTCCAAAAGATAAACCTGTCATTTACTTTTTTAAGAAGTCTCTAATATTATTAAGAAATTTCAAGACAAGATTATGGAGTACAAAAGTTATTTTTCACCATAAAATTAAGGTTTAATTTTTTAAGACATGAAACTCAGGAGATTTATTGAAAAGTACTCGGAGATAAGCGATTCCGATTGGGAGATTATTGATGAGCTTTTTACGGAGAGAGTTTTCGCGAAAAATGAGACCATTCTGCAGGAGGGTAGTGTATGTCGCTATTTCTACTTTCTGGAGAGTGGGTTGATACGTTTTTACAACAATATTGACGGTAATGATATTACCAAGACTTTTACCATTGCACCATACTGTTTTACCTCTAAGATCAGTTTCAGGAAACAGACAGCATCTGTGGAGGGGATTCAGGCACTTGAGAGAACAGTAGTCTGGCAGATATCTGCAGAAAACTTCAAAAAGCTCGAGTCGGTAAATTCCTGGAATATCTTTATTAAGAGGCTGTTGAATGAAATCCAGGAGTTTTCGGAGTCATTTTACCTTGAGATCAGAACAATGACGGCTCAGGAGAGATATTTGAAGATATTGGAAGAGTATCCCGAAGAGCTTATTTGTAAAATCCCGCTTAAACACCTCTCCTCTTTTTTAGGGATAGCTCCCCAATCTTTGAGCAGAATCAGAAAAAATTTCACAAAAAGTAAATAATTAACATAGGTGAATTTTAATCTTGGGATTAATAGGGAGTTTTGCACCGTTTTTCAAAATAGGAGAAAATGCAAAGTTTAAGAAGTAGCACCTGTTTAAATTCAAACTTAAACCGGAGGTTGTGGATGCGAACTTTTCGGTGAAAAAGTTTCGTGACGACATAGATAGAGCATCGGCAAGGGTAAAATTGCCGGGTTCTGTTTCGGTTGAAAAAGTTTCGGCAGCAGGGATAAATGCCGAGTGGATAATTCCTGAAAGCCCGGTGGATGAAAAGGTTCTTCTCTATATTCATGGAGGGGGCTTTATTTCCGGTTCGTGTCTGACACACAGGATGCATGTTGCAAAATTTGCTGTTGAGTGCGGGATGAAATCGTTGGTGTTCGATTACAGACTGGCTCCGGAACACCCTTTCCCGGCTGCTTTGGATGATTGTGTATTGGTTTACAGATGGTTGCTCAATGAAGGTTATAAACCGGAAAATATTATTGTCGGGGGTGAATCTGCCGGAGCAAGTCTGACTCTCACTCTGTTGTTGGCTTTGAAGGCAGAGAAGATTGCTTTTCCAAAAGCAGCATTTTCAATTTCTCCGATCACCGATTTGAGTTGCAGTGCAAAATCGTTTGAGTACAACGCTAAAAACGATGTTGCTCCAATGGGCTCCTGGATAGTCTGGACAAATTTTTACATTGCCGGAAATGAAACCCGCAATCCTTTGCTTTCTCCTCTATTTGGAAATTTTGAGGGGATACCTCCATTGTTTATCTGCGTAGGTACTCACGAAATTCATCTGGATGATTGTATCAATGTTGCTAAGGTTGCTCGTGATCAAGGAGTTGATGTAACTCTTCGCAAATGGGAGGGGATGATTCATGCATTTCCTCTATTAACACCACTTTTTCCTGAAGCAAAACAGGCTTTTCTTGAAGTATGCGATTTTATAAAAAATAATATCAAAGCATTATCTTTGGGATATTAAAATATACTCTATGGATAATACAAGAATCTTTAGAATGGCATTTGCCGATGTTTATCCGTTCTATGTGCAAAAGGCAGAGAAAAAGGG
This sequence comes from uncultured Muribaculaceae bacterium, assembly GCA_964502485.1. Classification (GTDB taxonomy): domain Bacteria; phylum Bacteroidota; class Bacteroidia; order Bacteroidales; family UBA932; genus Bact-08. The sequence continues at coordinate 6,276 of CAZCXB010000049.1, forward strand.
GCGCACCAAAGCAGATGTGGATGCCGTTATCTTTTGGTTAACAGGCTACGACCAGGCCTCTTTAGAGAAGCAAATATCGTCAAGGATAGATTTTGAAACTTTTTTTGCTCAGGCACCCCAAATAAATCCAGACGCCTCAAAAATCAAAGGTGTAATTTGTGGGTATCGTGTAGAAGATATTGAGGATAAGCTGATGCAACAGATCCGCTACCTGGATAAGTTGGTTGATGAGATTGCCAAAGGAAGAGCTTTGGAGAAGATTTTAAACAGATAGCCAAAGTTCTTGGTTGTGCACTGCAAAAAGTGCAGCTTATTGCAAAAACTGCTTGTTTTGTAGTGCAATTTGCTTATATTTGTACAAATATTATGATAATCATTAAGATATGGATGCGTTATTTGCAAAATATAAAACAATACTAAATAGTGTCCCAACTGGGTTTGTTCGCTATTTGCACGATAGTATATTGTGGAACAATCGTTTAATTGCAATCCTGGGAGCCAGAGGGGTGGGAAAAACAACGTTGATTCTGCAACATATTAAACTTTATGGCATTATTGAAGAGTCTTTGTTTGTAACGGCAGATGATCTCTATTTTACCTCTCACACGTTGTATGATCTTGCTTTACAATTTTTTCATAGTGGGGGAAAATCGCTTTATATTGACGAAATCCACAAGTACAAAGGTTGGTCAACAGAGATAAAAAACATTTATGATACAATTCCGGATCTTAACGTTGTATATACCGGCTCATCAATTCTGGATCTTGAGAGTGGGGGAGCCGATCTAAGTAGAAGGAAGTTGCAGTATTATCTCTCAGGGTTGTCATTCAGAGAGTATCTATCGATAGTCAAATCTATTGATGTTCCGGTCCACTCAATGGAGGATATTCTTGCACATAATATTAAATTCCCTTACGAAAGCATGCGCCCCCTGGCATTATTTAGAGAATATCAGCAATTTGGCTACTACCCATTTGCAAATGAAGGGGGCTATTATATGAGGCTAAACAGTATCCTGAACCAGACTCTTGAAAACGATATTCCCTTTTTTGCTCAGATGAATGTTGCAACATCTCAAAAATTGAGGAAACTTCTCTATATCATAGCACAAAGCGTTCCTTTCAAACCAAATTTTTCAAAATTATCAAGAGATTTGGAGATGACCAGAAACTCTCTCCCGGATCTAATGTTTTACCTTGAAAAAGCGGGAGTAATAAATCAACTCAGGGCAGATACCAAAGGGATTAAACTTCTTGGTAAAGTAGATAAAGTTTATCTTGGTAACGCGAATCTTGCATATGCCATATCGGATTCTTTACCTGATATTGGCAACGTAAGGGAGACAACTTTCCTCACTCTAATGAGGGTTACACAAAATGTCACCTCCTCTTCTGTCTCCGATTTTTCCATAGGCAGATTCACATTTGAGGTTGGTGGCAAGGGAAAAAGCGGCAAGCAGATTGCTGGGGTTAGAAATGGATTCATAGTAAAAGATGATATAGAATCAGGTTTAGGCAATATTGTCCCGCTTTGGGTCTTTGGTCTTACATATTAGATAATTATGACACTAGAACAGCTTGGATATAACAGCAAAATAGGAGAACTTGTGATTGAAAATAATCTCAGGGATTTTGAGATTGGGCGAGTTGTGTCGGAACACAAGGAGAGATACATTGTAAGAACTGCAGGGGGGGAGTATGAGGCAGAAATTACAGGTAATTTGCGATTTACGGCAGAGAGTCGTTCAGATTTCCCGGCGGTTGGAGATTGGGTCGCTTTGATCGTTTATGGCTCCGACCTTGCAATAATTCACAAAATTATCCCCAGATTTTCTACCATATCCAGACAGGCAGTCGGGCAGTTCGGGGGTATTCAGATAATAGCTGCCAATGTTGATTATGCCCTTCTGGTTCAGGCTTGTGATAGAGATTTTAACATTAACAGGCTCGAAAGATATCTAACCATCTGCAACTCTTCTAAAGTAGCCCCAATTATAGTTTTGACAAAGAGAGATCTGCTTCCGGAAAACTCTGTAAAAGAGGCGGTTGAAGATGGAAGAATAGATAGATCTGCCTATGAAAATTACCTGAAGATGCAAAAAGAGAGAGAGTTTTTTGAAACCTCCGAATCAGATAAGCGGAGAAAGGAGAAGATCTTCGGAAAGATTCTAAAAGAGTATAAAGAGAAGAATATCAAAGGAAAAGGATAATTATGAAAACATTAGAAGAGAGTGTCGTTATCGCTATGGATGGCTCCGATAGTGAGCTATTTGAATATCTGCCTTATATACTGCAGGATTTGTGGGAGATTGGGTCTAATCCAAATGTTATTATAGATTTAATCAGGAATCAGTTTGATGATCCTGCCAGACTTAAGGTTCTGGATCTTGGTTGTGGTAAGGGGATTGTATCGGTAAAGGCTTCAAAAGCTTTAGGCTGTTTTTGTCACGGGATAGATGCTATTCCTCAGTTTATTGATTATGCTCAAGAGAAGGCTGTTGAATTTAAAGTTGATAATCTGTGCAAGTTTGAGGTAGGAGATATTCGTGAAAGGGTTAAGACTCTTCGTGGTTTTGATGTCGTGATTTTGGGTGCAATCGGACCGGTATTCGGGGATTATCTCAACACTTTGACAACCCTTAAGCCATGTTTGAATGAGGGTGGAGTGATTATTACTGATGATGCATATATTGAAGATGAGAGTAGCTTTTCTCATCCGCTTATTTTCAAAAAGAGTGTTGTTTTAAAACAGATTGCAGATACCGGCTTTTCAATTATCAAAAAAGTGGATGTGAAATCAGAGGATATTCAGGATGTTGATGATTTTATATTTACTAACCTTAAAAAGAGATGTTTGGAGTTAATTGAGAGGCATCCCGCCAAAGAGAGGCTCTTCCTGGATTACATTTCAAAACAGGAGGAGGAGACATATGTGCTTGAGAATATGGTTACTGCTTATACGATGATGTTACAACCTAAACTCGATTAATGCAAAGCTTTTTGTTGAGTTTTTTATGAATAATAGGTAATTTTACCTTGGATTTATTTTCAGATAACTTTTTAATTTTCAATATGAAGAGATTTTTATTACTGGCATTAGTCTTAGGATTATTTAGCCATACAGCTTTTTCTCAGGAGTTTGATAAGGCCAAGCTTGATAAGTTTTTTGATGCTCTTGAGGCAAATGACAAGTTTATGGGGAGTGTAGCCCTCTCTAAAAATGGTGAGATTATCTACTCAAGGGCTATTGGTTTTGCAGATGTAGAAAACAAGATCAAAGCCGGTGTTGATTCAAAGTTCAGAATTGGATCTATCTCTAAGACGTTTACATCTGTTTTAGTAATGAAAGCTGTAGAAGAGAGGCGTATAGATCTGGAACAGACTATCAACAAGTATTTCCCGACAATAATAAACAGCGATAAAATAAAAATTGGCCATCTGCTTTACCATAGGAGCGGGATACACAATTTTACAAATGACAAAGACTATCTTACATGGAATACGGTTGCTAAAACCGAAAAGGAGATGGTTGAGTTAATTGCAAAAGTGGGTAGTGATTTTGAACCTGATTCTAAAGCCGAGTACAGCAACTCCAATTTTGTACTGTTGACATTTATTCTTGAAAAGGCATTCAAAAAATCATACTCAGAGCTTCTTACCAAATACATAACTAAGCCATTGGGCCTTAAGAGTACATATCTGGGAGATAAAATCAATAGTTCAGATAATGAGTGTCTCTCTTATCGCTTTACTCAGAGGTGGGAGCAGATGCCGGAGACAGACATCTCTATTCCTCTGGGAGCCGGCGGAATTGTATCCACACCATCCGATCTTATTAAGTTCAGCGATGCCCTCTTTGGCGGGAAACTACTTAAACCGGAGAGCATGGAGAAGATGAAAACGGTAATCGGTAGCTTCGGGATTGGGCTGGTTAGAATACCTTTTTTTGATAAGATAGGATACGGTCATACCGGAGGAATTGACGGATTCTCTTCTGTGTTTTCTTATTTTCAGGATGGCAACATATCATATGCTCTCACCTCAAACGGGACCAATTTCAACAATAACCAAATTTCACTTGCTGTATTGAGTGCCATATTTAATAAGCCATACGAAATACCTGAATTTAAAAACATCAATCTTACATCAGAAGAGCTTGACAGATACACCGGTTTGTATTCATCTACACAGATACCACTTAAGATCACAGTTACAAAGAGAGATCTCTCTTTAATGGCTCAAGCAACCGGTCAACCTGCATTTCCGCTGGAAGCAGCAGGAAAAGATGTTTTCAAATTTGATATGGCAGGTATAGTGATGGAGTTCAACCCATCGGAGAAAACAATGGTTTTGAAGCAGGGTGGCGGGCAGTTTCTTTTTACGAAAGAGTAATGGAGTAACCTTGGCAAGGGTTGTGGCAAAATTGAGAGTTATTTCCTGTTCTTTTACGGTTATTTCCCGCCCATCAGCTGCCTGCCGTTTATGTGGCGGCAGCTGCGTGAATAACCGTAAGTCCAAGAATAACTCTCTGCATTGTTAAAGTTCTCCACGTGCTTAACGCCATATCTTCAGCTAAAATCTATGCACTATCTACAATTCAATTTTGAACCTCTCAGGTTTTTTTGCAAAGCGCAGGTAATCAAATGCAATTTTTTTGAATATCACTAAAATTGCAAAAGCCCCCTTGCTAAAACGCAGGAATGTAATGTTTTGCAAAATAAACCGAGAGGTGGAAAACTTCCGCAAAGCGGTAAAAAGCTTACGCAGCAATAAATGAACCTGCGCAGCAGACCCAATGATGAGACCTTGGCAAGGGTTGTGGACATTGCCAATGTCCACAACCCTTGCCAAGGTTACTAACCCTTTTCGGCAATTAGTTCTAATGCAGACTCCCGGATGATTTCCAGATTACGCCCGGAGATTGTAATGATTTTATCCTGATGGAAGGCAGAGAGTGTGTTGATGATGCTCTCTTTGGAGTATCCGACTGCATCTGCCATCTCGTCGCGGGAGAAGGGTATCTGCAGATTATTGGATTGATATAGTCTGGACAGGGTTAGAAGCAGGGTGGCGACAGCTCCGTTTACGTTTTTGTGGCTGAGGGTAATGAGGGTGTGGACAACTCCATTTGTAAGTTCGGACATATGTTTTACAATATATACCGCAAACTTCCCGTTGGTCTCAATGAGAGATTCAAAAACCTCCCGGTCTATCATCCTTACAGTTGTAGGGGTTATTGCAATTGCAGAGAACTCGAGCCTTTTCTTTACGAAAGAGCACATAAGTCCTATGAAATCGCCGTTTGTTGCAAAGCTGAAAGTTGTATCTCTCTCTCCGGAGTCGAAATTAAGTTTGGCAATACCATCTTCGACAAAGAGAATTTGAGAAGCAAGTGTTCCCTGTTTAATGATTGCCTCTCCCTTTCCGTAGGTGAGCAGGGCAGATTCATTTATAACCTGCTCTCTCTCGCTATCGGTTAGATGCTCCATCCAGCTGTAATTGCTTTTTCCGGTTAATGTGCTCTTTTCCATAACTATATCCTATTCATGCTGTTGTTGACCCATTTTACAGAGTTAAAAACTGCAATTTTACATCTTTTTACATTAAAAATTGCTTTGCCATATCTCTGTTTCATCAAATAATCTGCCATACTTTTGTTAAAATTCATAACATTAAAATTTATAATTATTATGGCAGATTT
>CAZCXB010000050.1:0-11910 GCA_964502485.1 uncultured Muribaculaceae bacterium
TTCTTGGTCTAAAGCTTTAGAACTCAAACTGCAACTAGTTTCTGTGGGATTAAAAGTTAATAACAAAGGCTTAATGGAGCTTGGAACTAGAATGGCTAATACAGGACAAGCAACAGAAGGTCTAATGGATTTAATGGCCAATACTTATATTCTGAATCAGTTTTGGCTAACATTTCTTATGGTCATATCTATGGTTCTGGTTTCGAGAACAATTGTGGCCGGAACACGCTATTCGCCAATTCTGATTATAGTTGTATTCGGACTTCTTATGGGATACATACTTACTAAAACAGGGATGGCAAACCCCGGCCTAAAGGAGTTTCCTATTGTTGACTTTACCAGCAAAGTGACGATTACTGCTCTTATTGCCTCATTCTTTATGGGAGGTCAGGAGATAAGAAAGATAATAAGTAAACAGGAGTTGGATAAAACAGATATGGTTATTCCTTCACAGGAGGAGATGTTCTTGGGGACTAAATTTACCCAATTTATGTTTCTCATAAGAGCATTCTTTATCCTAATAGGAATTGAATCCATGAAAAGAGTTATTGTAGGACACAATCAGGGTGAACCTTTGGACTCTTTCTACCCTTTACTTGGGTATTTAGGTCTTGTCGGGTCTATTATTCTTATAGACTATCGTGCTAAAATTACCAATAAACCTCTCTATATCAGAAAGGGAGTAGTTGAAACAGCGATGATATTAGGGATACTCGTTATCTCTTTTCATCTTTCACAATTGATCAAACCATTTATAGCACTTCCCGAGATCTTTTTTGCAATGGTTCTCTCTGTCACTGCCGGAATGATATTCTCCGAGTGGAAGTTTGGACCTACTATCCGCTCTCTTCTTTTTGCCGGTATTCCTGTTGTCCTTGCAGCCAACTTTATGGTTGGCGGATCGAGAATAGCGGAGGCGTTTCAGCTTACCGGAATGACATCTGTTCTCTCCTACGGATTCTTTGGACAGCTATTCTGGATGTTTGGAGGTCTTACCATTCTTATTCTATTCGGAAAGGCAAATAACATAAGAAATCTTGCACCGGGTATGGCCGGTTCACTCTCACACTCCGGACTTACCGGTGCTTGTACCGCAGGTGATCTTGGACCGGATGCACAGGTGAGGGCACCTATAATGATAAACGTACCATTTGTCGGTCATATCTTTGTATTCTCTATACTTGCTGCAAGTGCATCTGTCGGGAGACTGATAATCCCTTATACTCTAATGATTATGGCTGTGGGAGTACTATTTACTATTTGGTCACTAAGAATTTTGAAAAGGGCTAAGGGTGAGGATTCAAGGGAGATTAAGGGGTTGATGATGTTTTCATTGGGATGGCAACTAACTGCAGTATTCGGAGGTCTCTTTCTCCTTCATATGGGAGGTGTGGGTCTTAGTGACGCAGTAATGGCAAACTCATCAGCCATTTCTCACTTTGGACTTTTTGCTGCCATTCAGGGAGGTATGTTTGGCCCTCAGGCTGCTCAGATGATAGCATTTGTCTTTGCTATGCCATTTCTTGTTCACCCGCTTGTTTTTGGAATATTCGGAAAGACAGCAGAGAATAACGGAGTTATGCCGGCAACCTTTGCCTATATCCTTGCATTAGTAGGTTTGATTGGTGTGGTATACTCTCTTTTTTTAATTTAGTCAACTATCGGAATATTTCCGAATTAAAGAGAGTAGCTTATCACTAAGGATAGGTTTTGAGATGTAGTCGTTACAACCAGCCTCTATTGCCATGATTCTGTCATCGGCAAACGCAAGTGCTGTCTGCGCTATTATAGGGATCTCCCTGTTGAACTCCCGTATAACTTTTGTTGCTTCCAGTCCGTTCATGCCGGGCATCCTTATATCCATGAGGATAAGAACTATATTTGGGTTATGTTTGACCTTCTGAATTGTATCGGGTCCACTCTTACAGCGGATTACCGAGAACCCTGCTCTCTTTAGTACAGTATTGAGAAATTGGAATCCAATATCGTCATCCTCTGCAATTAGAACAACTTTTCCACCCTTCTCATCGGAAGAGTCATCAACATCTGCAACCTCCTTTTTACTCTCTGTGGGGTTACCGCATGGTACAGAGAAGAAGAATGTACTCCCACTACCCGGCTCGGACTCAAGCCATACTCTCCCCTTTAGTGCATCAGCATAAGCTTTTACTATTGAGAGTCCCAATCCGGAGCCTTCGTAAGGTCTGGTAATACTTAAATCTGCCTGAACAAACCTCTCAAAAATAGCACTATGTCTATTTTCCGGGATACCTATTCCTGTATCCTTGACGAAGAAGACAACAGAGCCATCTTCACTATAGTTCCCAAACTCAATACTCCCTTTGTGAGTAAACTTAATTGCATTATTAAGAAGATTGTTGATTATACTACCTAACTTGTACTTGTCTGTCTCTATAAAAGCATGCTCTCCCCGGAAACGGTTTTTCATCAGTAATGTAATACCCTTTTTTCTTGCCTGTTCATCAAAAAGATTGAAGTAGAACCTCATTATCTCAGGTATATCTACCTGACTATAGTTTATCTCGCTTTGTCCTGACTCAATTTTGGAGAGCTCAACTATGTCATTTATTGTATCGAGCATTCTTTGGCTACTGCTATTTACAATCTCCATAAACCTCTCCTTTTGCTCCTCATCCAGATCGGGATCTCTAAGAAGGTCCAGAAATCCCAGAATTCCGTTCATTGGGGTTCTTATTTCATGACTTATGTTAGATAGAAATGCCGTTTTCAATCTATCGCTCTCCTCTGCTCTCTCTTTTGCGGATATAAGATCCTGAATCATTTTTGTTCTCTGAAAAACAATAGAGAGCTCATGAGCTATCAGCTCCATTAATCTGGCACTACTCTTGTCGAATGCCTTTGGATTTGTATAACTCTGGACGGCCATCAGACCTATAACGGTTTCATCTGCAGTTATTGGAACTCCAAGCCAGCACTCAGCCGGAAAGCCTGTAAGATCTAAGTTATTTGCAAGAGAAAAACTCTCTCTCTCATCTTTAGAGATTAGAAGTGTTTTTCCTGATTTGACCACAAATCCGGATAGACAATTCTCTGCTTCCCATTTTGTTTTGTCCTGTAATTCGTTGACATATAGTATCTTTTTTAGGGAGTTTGTCTCATTGTCGTAAAGGGATGTGTAGAAATTTGAGGTGTCAATAACTTTTCTCAACAGCTCTCTTACAGTCACGAGCAGATCTTCGAGCGATTTGGCTTCAATTGATGCCATTGCAATTTCATAGAGAATCTGCTGGTTATCCTCATCTCTCTTTCGATTTGTAATATCACGTGCGATACCCTCGAATGCTACTACTTTTCCTGAAGAGTTAAAAACCGGGACATTCTTCTGCTCAATCCATATTGTATTGCTCTCCTTAGTAATCCATCGGATTGTGATCGAAAGTGTGCCACTCTCCTTATCAGAGAGTAGATAGTCTATCTGGTTATGATCTTCCGGATGGACAAGTTTAAGGAAGATTTTCGGGTCGGAGTATAACTCCTCTATAGTGTAACCGGTAATTCTTGCGGCAGAGGGGCTAACATAGCTTATCCTTAATGTGGGGAAAACTTCGTAACGATATATTATATCATCGGCATTCTCTGCAAGTCTTCTGAAGCGCTCTTCGCTCTCTATCAATGCCTCATGAGACCTTTTCATCTCAAGTTTGATATTTTTACTCTCTAAAGCCTGTTTGACTGCCGGTCCAAGTCTTTTAATATACTCTTTTATAATATAGTCCGTTGCACCGGCCTTCATACACTCAACAGCGGCATCTTCATTTATAGAGCCGGTGTGGATGATAAATGGGGTGTAGGGGACTCTCTTCATTGCAATTTTAAGAGCGCTCATCCCATCAAAAGATGGCATGTTATAGTCGGAGACAATTAGGTCGGGATTGAACTCATCGAGTGCACGAATAAACTCCTTCTCGGTATCGACCCGGGTAAACTCTACAGGGTTTAGTACCCTTGATATCTCTCTCTGAGCAAGAGCGGCATCGGCTGGGATATCTTCTACAATAAGAATCCGTATTATTTTCTCCATTACTCTTTATTATTACAACTTATATAAAAACATTACTGAGGAGTCTCGTTAACCAACATCCAGTAGAGCCCCAGATTGGTCATTGATGAGATAAAGTCATCGAAGTTTACCGGCTTTACAACATATGAGTTGGCACCTAGTTTATATGCTGCCTCAATGTCGGGGTCCTCTTTTGATGAGGTAACAACAACAACCGGCAGAAACTTTGTGCTCTCATTTGATCTTATCTGCCTGAGAACTTCAAGACCGTCAATTTTTGGAAGTTTAAGATCGAGGAAGATCACTTTAAGTGGTTTAGCCATTGTTCTCTCTTTAAACTCTCCTCTGGAGAATATAAAATCCAGAGCTTCGGCACCATCTTCTGCAATAAAGATGCTGTTTGAGAGATTCTGCTTCTTTAGAGCTCTTACAAAGAGCTCTGCATCATTTGGATTATCTTCTACAATAAGAAGATCTACAGGATCAAAATTTTTCATATTAACTCTCCATTTTGTTAAAATCCCTTTTTACGGATGGTAATGAGAAGGAGAATTGAGCCCCTACGGCTACCTCTCCTGTGGCACTGACCTCTCCTCCATGACGATGAACAACTCTCTCTACTATTGCAAGACCAACACCTGTTCCCTCAAAATCCTTTGCAGAGTGAAGTCTTTGAAAAACACCGAATAACTTATCTTTATAGTTCATGTCAAAACCTACACCGTTATCGCGTACGAAGAATTCGATCATCTCTCCGTTTTTTCTGCACCAGATATCAATAATGGCCCTATCTATTGTTGATGAGAATTTTATTGCGTTTGAGATCAGATTTACCCACACCTGCCTTATCATAGATTGATCTCCCCAACAATTACACAGTGGCTTGATATTGAAGATGACTCTCTCTCTTATCTCATCATTTGTCTGCTCCCGGATTATACTGTTGACCATCCTCTCTGTCTCAATGTAGGAGGCTTTGAGTTCTGCACGGCTTAGTCTGGAAAAGGCAAGCAGATCATCTATCAATTGCCCCATCTTCTGAGTGTTTTCAATTATTATCCGACCAATTCTCTGTCCGTCTTCACTAAGGTTTTTGGAGTGATCCTCCATAAGTATTCTTGTAAATCCATCTATTGCTCTTAAAGGGGCTCTCAGGTCGTGTGATACTGAGTAGGAGAATGATTCAAGTTCACCTATCTTTAATAGCAGATCGGAAGTTTTCTCTATAACCTTAATTTCAAGCTCATTTTTTAGATTGATCAGCTCAATTTGGGCACTTTTCTTAGTATAAATATCTTTAAGAATCTCATCAAAATAGTAGACTATTTCAACATCCCTTTCGGTAAAGTCTGCACTCTTGTTAATTGCACAAACGTAAGCAGTAATCTCATTATTGTTGTTAACCGGAACTATCATAAGGCGGCTGATTTCAAAATCCTGAGCCGACAGGTAGAATTCACTTATAGGGGAGACCACATTATCAATAAAAGCTCTTTTGTCGGATAACTTGGCCGAAACAACCTCTGAGTTCATTAATGCAGATCCGGAAAATGAGGGTCTATTCAATCTTTTCAAAATCATATCTCCGGAAGAGAAATATGTTACAGATTCAATATATGAATCAGGTTTTATCGGTTGATAGAATATTAATGGCGCTCTTGTGAAGTATCCGATTATATCCAGCGCTTTTATAATTATATCGTCAAGTGAGTTGTCAGCAGCAAACTCGAGCAGCTCTAATCTCATTATTATCATATCCTCGCGCAGCCTCTCTTCTGTTCTGTCCCTAAAAAGGATAACCTCTCCCGTGATCTCTCCTCTCTGATCCTTTATTGGAGCTCGACTCTCCGATACAGGTATCTCAGCTCCGTTTTTTGATATCAGTACAGAGCCAGTAATTTCGGTAGAGGCAATACTCTGTGATATTAATCTGTTTGCCATATTACCGGACTCTGTTGAGGCGTAGTTATCAGTAATATTAAAAACCTCTTGTAGAGCTCTGCCTCTTGACTCCTCCTCACTCCATCCGGTAACTCTTTCGGCAACAGGATTCATCTCCTTTATCTTTCCGTAACTATCTGTGGTGATAACTCCATCTCCGATGCTGTAAAGGATCGCTTCAAACTCCTCCTGAGATTCATGAAGTTCACCACTTCTATTCAGGAGTTCACGATAGATATTCCTTTGTCGAAATTGGTAGAGCCATGCAATGGAGAAGCCGGACGATAGCATAAGCAGAAGAATAATTATTGCCAGCATAAGAGATCTCCGGTTTACCTCTTTAAAAACCTCATCTGTGTCAATCTCAGAGACAATATTCCAGTTTGTGCCCGGAACCCACCTTACATCAGAGATAACTCTCTTGCCTCTATAGTCCTTGCCCTCTGTAATGTTTTGTTTTTTATCGGTGAATGTGCTGTCGGATAGTGCCTTAATAATGCTTATATCTGTTCCTGTAAGAGGTACCCGAAGATTGAGTGATGAGTTGGGGTGGAATTTAAGATCACTGAGATAGGTAATAGAGTCCTTATCTCGCCTTACTATATAGGTTTCGGCGCTCTCTCTGGGTGTTGGCCACTCACGTATAAGTGGGTATAGATACTCCGAAGGGTCTGTTCTAAAAACCAAAACTGCAAAAATCTCACCTGAGGATTGAAAAAGCGGGGCTACTATATCGAAATGGATTCTGTTGTGTGGTGCACAGTAATAGAAATCGGTAAACATAATGTTCCCGTTTTGGAATACTTGCAACGCAACATTTTTGGTTTCAGACTCATTAAAGTTAAACCCCGGCATTACGCTAAACAGCAGCTCCCCTCCATTATCTATCATGAAGATGTTCTCATATCTGCCATCTGTCATTATCAAAAGAAGTGAATTGCGATATTTCTCACCGGCATCAGCCTCACCATCAAGAATCTGTTGTGCGTATTGTGAATAGGGGATAGAGGTTGTAAAGAATCTTGCCTCGGAGGTTCGCTCTCTATACCATTGAGTAAGTTGCCCTACCTTGAGAACTGATACAGCCCTCAATTCCATATATCTCTCCTCTCTCTCAATCTCCTTCTGCCTAATGTGATATAGATATCCGAATATCACTATTGCGGCAATGAAGATAGAGACTAACCAAGTAATCCATTTTCTGAAAATCATATATGAGACTGATTTCATATCTACAGATGTATCATTTAAGCTTGTGCATGCATCAGGCTTTTCGGGGATGGAAGATACAACTTTTTCAGATAAATAGCAATAGAGATTAATTCACTTACAAGAGATTGTATTATAATTAATCAATGATAAAACCGTAATTTTTAGAGCTAAAAATTGTATTTGTATTTGAAAATCAGCATATTATTCTTTTTTTGATTTGCAAAAAGATTCTCACCTTTACCGGTAAATAGTGCAGCTGAGAGTAAAAACCGAGAGTTTGGAGATGCTTGATATGTAATCTCAGGCATATATGCAACTGCGTAGTTCTCACTTATCTCTCTCCACTCTTTTACTACAAGAGCCCCGTTGATTGGAGAGATTTTGACCTTATCATTATAAAGGCCCTTTTCATAGCGAATAAAAAGGTATTCACTAAGATTTGCTGCCCCCCTCTCATGTAAAAAGCCGTGCATATATTGAATATTAATATATGAACCATCCCGAAAGTTGTAATCCCCTCCTGCAACAAAACGGACATATGCTCTCCTCCTGCCCAACAGCAGTGAGTCTTGTAATACAGGATATTGTGCCATAGGATAGAGGGCAGTTAAGTTTGAAGTCATAATGACATCCCTCTCCGGTATATAGATAGCTGCCTCTGCCCACAGGCCTATTCCACCCACACTTGTTGCCATATCTGCCCCAAGGATTGTGTTGTCGGAGTAGTTTAGTACAGATTTCAGATCTACACCGCCCTCCATGTCGGCAGGGGTAAAGATAATATCCTTTACATAAGGCAGAGGGTCTATAGCTTTAAGATAACTTATGGAGAGGTCAATACCGGCAAGATAACCCTTTACTCTGATGCCAAATGTACTGCTCTCCATAAGGTTTTGACGAGGAGCAACAAGAGAGTCTGTGTAACTCTTCATTAGCATCCCGTCCGGCAGATTTATTACCGGATTAAGGGCATCTGCAAAGAGACCTGTAGGGAGATTTGCCGGACGGAACAGTGGCACTACTACTGCCTGGATAGAGAATGAGTTGTTAATATAGTAGTTAATATTGATTGCATCAGATCCCCGGTGGCGACCGAAATCAAGAATATCTTCAAGATCATAAGGGTTTATATTATCGGTTGGGTTAAGTTTATCTGCAGTGCCCCATATGACTCTTTGTCTACCTATGGTTAGGTCCAGCTTATCGGTAAGGAATCCGTTTATCCTCAAGTATGCCTCGCGGATTTCAAGATCTACCGGATCTGTTATTCCCTTATTATATAGCTCCGATGAGGATGCCAATTTTGGCAACCCAAAGTTTCTTACCCATACTTCGCTGTAAAATCTGGATTTTTCACCTGATCTCTTATTGAGTTTGAGTGTAACCCGATTCTCGTTCCAGACCCAATCCATTTTATCTTTAAGCAGGACTCTCTGATCGCTCAGCAGCTCTCCTGAGATCTCAAGTTTACTCTCCTCCTGTGCATAAACAAAAGAGATGGGAGAGAGAATAAGTACTGAAAGGTAGATAATCAATCTTTTCATAGCAGAGTATGTTAGATATTTATGTTATTAACGTATTAGTTTTCTAACGGTAAATTCATCATCAGAGAGTCCGCCGTCAAAAACAACATCAGACATCTGAAATTTTGTCTTATGCCCCTTTTTTAAGTCTGTCATCTCTATTTCTGAGGCATTCCAGTAGTTCCCGATCTTTTTGAATGTATACCGCCCCTCTTTTATCTTATTGTTTCCCTTGTCAAAGTACTCGGCTGTATGAGGGAAGTAGTGAGATCTATCTATGGTTACAATGACTTTTGAGTATTCCGATCTATCTGTAGGGGTCAACTCAAGTGTGTAGAGCTCTCCGTTGCTGTTGAGTAGTTTAGGAGTATACTTTTGAGAGAATGGAACCGACTCCATATCGCTGTAGGAGAAGTCAGTTCCTGCAAAATTCTGATTCTTTGCGCTTGTTGCTATCCTCCTCTCTTTCCCGAAAGCCGGCAGATAGAGATACATAACATCATCAGGGAGTGATAAAACAGCTATACCTGCCTGGGATGAGGGAGATGTAAAACGAAACAATCTTTTGTCGTTCCCTTTCTGAATAATTGTTGCCTCCCTTATCTCTTGCTTTCCGCTCTTGTCAATAAGAACTATTCTGTTTTTACCGCTCATATCCTTTGGAGAGTACATAACATCATCCATTTTTTTCAGGATTGATGCAGCATCCTGAGCGGATAGAGTTGTTAGGCCTGTTATTACAAACAGGGCAGTTACTAACGGGGTTAAATTTTTTATCATGGTTAATCTTTTTAATGGTTTATGACTCTCTTTTTGCTGTATTTTATAAGTATTACCGGAAGTGTAGTCAATGCTCCGAATCCTGATGCAAACATGCTAATTGCTACAAGCAACCCGAAATTCTGAAGTGGTACAAGTTGTGAAAAACATAGGACAGAGAACCCTGCAGATACTGATACAATATTGATTATAACAGCATTTCCGCTCATTATAATTGTCTTTTTTACTGCATCCTCCATACTATTGCCCTCTTTCATGTAAGAGTCAATACCGGAGATTATATGAACAGAGTAGTCAATTCCGATACCCAGAGCAACACTTCCTATAAGGACAGTTGCAATATCAAGGGAGATACCGGCAATTCCCATAAAACCGAAGAGAACAAATACTGTGATAACAATAGGGGTGATTGCAATTATCCCCTTCCAAACCGATTTTAGAATGGCGCTCACAATAAGAATAACTACTATTATGGCAATTAACAGACTGCTGAACTGACTCTCTATTATACTTTCGTTAAGTTTCAGATATACAGATGGTATCCCTGTTAGAGTAATCTTGTAATGATCGCTCTTGTTTTCGTTTATAAATCTATCCATTGTTTTTGTAAACTCCTTTATCTTTTGAGTTTCCGAATCAATCAACTTAGATTGTACAACACCTTTGGTTAGTTCGCTATTAACTATCTGTTTCATTATCTCCTGCCCCTCTAACAAAAACCAAAGCTGTTCAATTTTATCTCTTCTATCGGGAATCATCTTCCCCTCTCCCATAACATCATTCATCTGCTCAATAAGTGAGGCCACCGACTGAGCCACTACTATGTTCTCCTGCTCTTTAAGGAATCTCTCGGTCTTTATCATCATCCTGAGAACTTCCGGACTCTGCAAATCTCCTTCAAACACTACGAAAATCGGTAGAGAACCTCCAAATTTCTCCCGGATAACATCTTCGGCAACCCTGGTGTCATTATCTTTACGGAAGTAGTCTGCCATATTGACATTTGTATTGATAAGAAGCACCCCGACAACAGCAATGAGCATAATAACCCCGGAGATAGAGAGTACTCTCTTAGGGTGCTTGAACACTAATATGGCTAACCTATCCAACAGCAATCCTCTTAGAGAGTCTCTTTTGTATGGGCGCTCATTTAACCCCCTCTTCTTTTGTGGGAATATAGAGACTATAGCCGGAACAAAGATTATTGACAGAAGTAGTGCTATAGTTGTTCCTAATGCAGTAAAAATTCCAAAATCTTTTATCATAGTAAGGTACGAACCAAAAATAAATGAGATAAAACCCACTGCGGTTGTAATTGCAGATATTATTACAGGCAAAAGAACATATGAGAGAGATTTAGATATAGCCTCTCTCTTATCTTTGATATTGTTATTATTTAGGCTATTAAGCACATGTATAGTATAAGCACTACCAATCGCAAGGAGAACTACAGGGATAGTGTTTGAGATAAGGGTCAGTTCGTATCCGAACAAAGACATTATTCCCATTGTCCATATAACTGCAAGTCCTGCAGTAAGTAACGGTAGAATAACAGCGCTCAGAGAGTAGAAACTTATAAACAGCACCACTGCAATTATTGCTATTACAATAGGGATAAGCAGAGAGATATCGGAAACTATCAGATTGCTCAGGTCACTCATCATCATTGGAAAGCCTCCAAAGTATAGCCTCTCCGAAAGGTTCATCCCTTTTGCTTTTGCTCTGATAGACTCTGATATTTCGTGTTTCCCTATCTCACTTTCGAGGGTAAATATTATAGCTGTTGCTCTCCCGTCTTTTGAAACGAGAGACTCTCGGTACATATCTTTTGAGTATATATACTTTCTGATGCTATCTATCTCATCTTTCTGATAAGGTATATTATATTCATCAATCAGGTTTCCTATCTCGATTCCGTACTCACTGCTTTTAATATCTATTACATTAGTCAGACTAATTACAGAGGAGACCCCTTTGCTGTACCTTATTGTGTCAGTAAGATCTCTAATGTTTGAGAGAGTCTCACCGTTGAAGATATCTTCTGTCTCAAGGATAATGATACCCATATCATTGCCCCCAAACTCCGATCCGATCTCCTTATAGAGCTTAGCAATAGAATCATCATCGGGCAACGATGCAATAATATCCGGATTTACCTTAAGATACTTAATCTGATAACCAAGAAAAATTGAGAGCAGAATAACAGTGGGTATCGTAACCCACCTGTATTTTATAACAAGTTTTGCAAACTTTTCCATATATACTTAATAAATGACTAAAAGAGTTAAAAAGTCAATACAAAGATATAGGAATTATTTGACCAATTATATGATTTGGTCAAATATTTTTCTTGAAAGATTTTAAGCTATTTACTATCAGCTTAGAAAGCTCTTCAATTGTGCTCTCGTACTC
>CAZCXB010000051.1:0-11801 GCA_964502485.1 uncultured Muribaculaceae bacterium
GATATATTACTAATACTTAATAATGATGAGTACAAAGCAAAAAATTGCTGATGATAACTTTAAGATCACCGGTAACTGGGAGATCCAGCAAAAAAAACTTAAAGAGAGAATCCACAATAAAAGCGGGAGTTTTACAAAAGCATTCAGAGGAGTCTGGATAGTGACACTTTTGTTTAGTCTCTTCTTATGGCAGTGCAAAAAAGACGATTTTACAGGGGAGATCAAGTATATTTGCCCCGAAGTAATCTCTACTAACCCTGCAAATGGGGCGTCTGATGTTCTTCTTAACACACCAATCTCAGCAACCTTTAACGAGGTGATGGATGGTTTGACTATAAACACAGCAACTTTCATTTTAAAACAAGGAAGCACCTTTATTCCGGGAACTGTATCATATTCCGGAGTAGTGGCAGTTTTCACCCCGGCTGTTAATCTTACGCCCAATACAGCATATACTGCAACAATAACAAAAGGGGCAAAAGATATGGTCAAAAGTTCAATGGTCGAAGACTATGTATGGAACTTCACTACCGGCAGTGCACCAGCTGTTATTTCTACAGACCCTGTTAATGGAGCATCCGGAGTTCCTCTTGGTAAGGTAGTATCTGTACTATTTAGTAAACCAATGAACCCTGCCACAATCAACACAGGTACATTTCTTATTACTCAAGGCGTTACTCCTGTACCGGGTGTTGTGACATACTCAGGAAACACGGCTATGTTTACCCCTGTTTCAAATTTTACGGCTAATACCGTATATACAGGGACAATCACTACAGGTGCAAAAGATGTTTTGGGTAATGCAATAATGAGTAATTATGTATGGAGTTTCAACACCGGAACCTTACCTGTAGTTATCTCTACAGATCCTGTAGATAATGCAGTAAATGTAGCTCTAAGTAAAATCATCTCTGCTACTTTTAGTAAGGCTATGGATGTTAGTACTTTGAATAACTCTACTTTTATACTAAAGCAGGGGGCGAATGTGGTATCCGGAACTGTGACCTATTTTGGTAACATAGCAACCTTTACACCATCCTCTCCACTTTTACCTGAGACTCTTTACACAGGAACTATAACAACAGAGGTTAAAGATGCTACGGGCAACAAATTACCTTCTAACTACGTGTGGAGTTTTACCACTGGGAAACTACCTCTTGTAATCTCAACAGATCCAATTAACGGAGCTGTAAATGTAGACCGAGATAAGGTTATTTCTGCAACATTCAACAAGGTGATGGATATGGCCTCATTTAACAACACAACCTTTACAGTCAAAAAAGGCACTGTTACTGTTGCAGGAACTGTCACATATCTTGGAATGAAGGCTTCGTTTATACCTGCTGCTAACCTGGATCCAAACAGTGTCTATACCTGTACAATAACTACAGGAGTTAAGGATGAAGGGGGAAATTCAATGGCTGCAAACTACACATGGAGCTTCACAACAAGCGCATTACCTTTTGTTGTATCTACAGATCCTCTAAACGAGGCTGTGAATGTTGAGTTAGATAAAAAAATCACAGCAACCTTTAATACTGCTATGGATCAGTTATCTTTAAATGCACAAACATTTACGGTAAGACACGGTACGACCACAATAGCAGGTATTGTTACATATTCCGGAAATATTGCAACATTTACACCAAACATCGCACTATCTCCGGGTACGCTCTATACCGGGACAATCACAACAGGGGCTAAAGATGTTGCAGGGAATCAACTCTCGGCTAATTACAACTGGAGCTTTACAACAGGTGCAGTACCGGTTGTTATCTCCACAGATCCTATAAACAATGCTGTAAATGTAGCTTTAAGTAAGATCATCACTGCCACTTTCAGTAAAGCAATGGATGCATCTACACTTAACGGTTCAACGTTTATGATTCATAATGGAGTTATCCCGGTTCCGGGTGTTATAACCTATTTTGGAAACATTGTGACTTTTACTCCATCCTCTCCACTATTGCCAGGCACTCTTTATACAGGAACTATTACTTCCGCAGTTCAGGATGCAACAGGTAATAATTTAGCTAATAGCTACTCCTGGAAATTTACCACAGGTGCTTTGCCATTTGTAGTATCTACAGACCCAATGAATCTGGCGATTAATGTTCCTCTGGATAAAGTTGTATCTGCAACATTCAGTAAAGCTATGGATCCGCTTACATTCAACAATACAACCTTTACAGTTAAGAAGGGTGCAGTTAATGTTGCCGGTTCAGTAACATATTTTGGAATGAAAGGTACATTTATACCGAATTCTAACCTCGATCCAAATACAGTTTACACCTGTACAGTAACAAATGGTGTTAAAGATGCAACCGGAAATGCGATGGCTGCAAACCACACATGGAGCTTTACAACAGGCAGTTTACCGGATGTAACCAGGCCGACTGTAGTTTTAACATCGCCACTATCCAACGCAGTGAACGTATCACTTAGTAGTAATATCACTGCAACATTTAGTGAACTGATGGATAACTCATCAATCAACAATCTAACATTTACTGTTAAAAATGGATTGGTTGCAGTAGCAGGAGCAGTAACATACAGCGGATTGATGGCAACATTTAATCCAACAGCTAACCTTGTATCCGGAACCACTTATCGTGCAACAATTACCACGGGTGCAAAAGATATTGCCGGTAATACACTTATTAGTAATTACGAGTGGGACTTTACCACAATACTACCTGCAGGTCCACTGGGAATTGATCTCAGGACAGCCGGTAGCTACGCTGTTCTAGCAGGATCGGGTGTGACAAATACCGGACCTACAATTATTAACGGAGATATGGGTACAAGCCCGACAGGAACAATAAACGGGTTCCCTCCGGGAATTGTTAACGGAGTGATAAATGCAGCCAATGCATTAGCGGCTCAGGCTAAACTTGATTTAACATCAGCATTCAACGATGGACAGTCAAGATCTACAAGCGCAATTAGCCTTCCCGGAAATTTAAGCGGACTTACCCTTACACCGGGACTCTATGTAAACTCGACATCTGTACTCCTCTCTGCCGGCACTGTTTGGTTAGATGCTCAAGGTGACGCAAATGCAACCTTTATATTTAAGATGGGCTCAACTTTAACAACTAATGCAGGCACCTCGGTTGTTTTGAGCGGAGGAGCACAAGCCAAAAATATCTACTGGATTGTTGGCACATCGGCAACATTGGGAACGAACTCCATATTTTATGGTAACATCCTTGCTGATCAGTCAATTACTCTTACAACAGGTTCAGTTTTGAACGGAAGAGCCCTTACGAGAATTGCAGCTGTATCTCTGGATGCAAGTATCGTTACTAAACCATAATTAAATTAGGATAAACTTAATAAATTAGAATTTTATGTTACGTAAAATATTGACAGTAATTGTGATGATGGTAGTTATAACACTATCAACACAAGCACAGGAGAGTAAAAGACCTCAGCCAAAAATATGGTTCGGTTTCTCCGGTGCCGCAAATTTAAACTCCTATACAGGAACAACACAAAAGTTAAATACGGAGTTGCTTGCCCCCGGGGCTTTTCATAACGGGTTCGGTGCAGGAATGTATGCTTCGTTTCTTTTGGAGTATCGACCAAATCCTGTTTTGGGTTTTATGTTGAATGTCGGTTATGATGGCAAAGGGGGTAGCTTTCACACTGTGATGGCTCCATGTAACTGCCCGGCAGATCTCTACTCTAAGATTAGCTATTTTTCTATTGATCCAAGCATCAGGATAGCACCATTTGCATCAAATTTCTACATGTTTTTTGGAGCAGGGTACAGTTATAATCTTGGATCTGATTTTCTTTACAAGCAGGATCTGCAGGAGGATGTCTATTCTGAATTCAGTGATATGCATAAGAACACCTGGTCAACACATGTTGGAATAGGGTATGAGATACCTCTATCTACGGTTGATAGCCCAAATCAGGTGAATCTCTCTCCTTTTGTAATGTTTAAGCCATATTTTGGACAGGACCCACGCTCTATTGAGAGCTGGTCTATCTCTACATTAAGAGTAGGGGTTGCAATAAAATTTGGAAAAACAAAGGCAAGAAAGGAGGAGCCAAGAGTTTACTACACACCTGTTGAGAGACCTATTGCTCCAGTAGTACCAGTTGTTCAAGAGAGGGAGGTTGTGTTCACTGTTCAGGTACCTCAGGTAGTTCCGGAAAGAAGAGTGATAAAGGAGACCTTCCCTTTAAGAAATTATCTATTTTTCGAGAAGGGATCTAAAGAGATTCCTGAAAGATATAAAAGGTTAAGCAAGGCAGATGCTCTTAAGTTCGATATCGGAGAATTTATTGAGCCGGAACCAAAGGATATAACTCACAGATCTCAAAGGCAGCTAACTGTTTACAGGAATATCATTAATATTCTTGGATATCGTATGAGGCAAAATCCGGCTCTTGAGGTAACCCTTATAGGGGCCTCTGCAGGAGAGGGAACAGCACTGGGTCTGAGTTATGCAGAGTCTGTTAAAGATTACCTTGTTAAAACCTTTGCAATAGGTGCCTATAGAATTAAAACTGAAGGTAGAAACCGCCCTTTGATTCCATCAGAGCAACCAAGAGGAACCAAATATCTTGTTCAACTACGTGAAGGCGACAGGAGAGTAGATGTTGTCAGCAATACCAAAGATCTTCTTGATCCTTTGCAGTTATCTGTAATTGAGCAAGACCCTATCGACAGTTGGATCCTATTCAAAGTAGAGGATGGAAGCAAGGATGTAATAAAGTCTTGGGATCTTGAGATTACAGACGAGCTTGGAGTTGTTCAATACTACGGGCCATTTACAAAATCTCAGGAGAGTGTTTCCGGCAATAAGATACTTAAGGACAAACAGAAGGGGACATTCAAAGCAGTAATGACCGGCAAAACCAAAGATGGTACATTAATCCGTAAGGAGAGCACTTTTAAGCTATTGAGAAATGAGGTTCCTGTAGAAGAGGGGTATCGCTTTAGCATACTTTTCGATTTTGACAAGCCAACAGCAGTTGAATCTTATGATAAATTCCTTACAGATGTAGTTGCTCCGCTTATTAAGGATAACGGCAGAGTTATTATTCACGGCCATACCGATATAATTGGAGATGATGAGTATAATTATAAACTCTCTTCTCAGCGGGCAAATGATGTAAAGACGATACTTGAAAAGGCACTCAAAGATCTTGGCAAAAAAAATGTTAGGTTTGAGGTCTTTGGCTTTGGTTCTGATAAAAATTACTCTCCGTTTAAGAACGATCTCCCTGAGGAGAGATTCTATAACAGGACTGTGATTATTGATATTATTCCAAATTAACACTACTTAATGTATAATTAAAGATCTTATGAAAAAGATAAACACAATTCTAATGCTTATTGCCGCAGTTACGCTCATTTTTCCGATGAACGCCTGCGCACAGAGAGTCAAGTTTTCCAAATCGACAGTTGTGCCTGCAGCCCAGGGGACAGTGAGGGTTAAAAAAGATAAGAATAACAACTATCTTATAAGGGTAAATATTGATAATCTCGCAGCTCCCGAAAGACTCTCTCCTTCCAGACAGGTTTATGTATTATGGATGGCAACAGAAGATAATATGCCCCAAAATATTGGCAGGATAAAAGTTTCAACAAAATTTCTGTCAACTAAGCTAAAAGCATCATTTGAAACAGTATCATCAATAAAACCAATGAGGATTTTCATCACTGCAGAGAATGATTCCGGTGTGCAATATCCGGATTACGATATAATTCTTACTACAAATAATTTTTAGAATGATAAAGAAAACTGCAAATAGGAGCAGTAAAAACAGTAGAAGGAGATAAGTTATTAGTTAAAAATGAGAGTCGGGATTAAGGTGATATAGCCTCTCTCCCGACTCTTTTTTTATAGCGTAGTGCAAACCTTTTAAGGATTAAAACCTGCTGCCCTCTCTCTTTTTGTTAAGAAAATCAAGAAACTGCTCACTCTCCAATATCTCAATCTCGTTACATAAGCCCAAGACAAAGCGACCAACCCCCTCATAGCTACACACTTTATCTTGGTATATATACTCATTATCAGATATTTTCACAATCTTATCAGGAGAAACCGAATACTCCTCCATCAATAGATTATAAGCAATCATAGATAACTTAAGTTTAACCGGATAGGTATCAATCCCCGAAAAACGGAAGATGTCTGTAACAATTCTCTTATGACTCTCCTTAAACACCCACTCCTGCTCTGTCACTATCACCTCCTCTATTCTGTGAACCTTAAATGTTTTGCAACTGCTGCTTGATAACTCATAACAGAGAACATCAACCATATTTACTCCAAACTGAACCGGTTCGACCACCCTGTCAAACACCTTTGCACTGTGAGAGGAGCGGTAGTTTTTTAAAATGACCTGTCTCTCATTAGCTATTGCGTCCAATAATGTATTGACAACCCTGCTAACTGCCGGATTGACCAAGATATCTGCTACTTTTCTAAAATCATACAGAGAGTAGAGCTTGCTTTTAACCCCATTTACTGCAGGGTTAGTTATATCGAGAGACTCGACAGCACGTTTAAGAATAAATGCCTCCTCCTCTGTAAAATAGACAAGATCGGCAATTGTACGAAAATGTTTAGACTCCTTTGCCAGCCAAACAACTCCATCACTCTTATTAACGATGAAACCTACCGACTCAAAAGTATCAATATATCTGTAAACACTTCTTTGTGAAATATCAAGAATATCTGCAAGATCCTGAATTGTATAGCGTTTTTTCCGATCTGTCATTAACTGCATAATTCTTAGCAGTCTCTCCAATTTTGGCTGATCCATAGTTATTTGCTCTATTGTTTTGCTAAATTAGCCATTTTTCAATTACTTTGTACAAATTATTACAATGACAGAGAGCCGGAGAATGATGGAGCTGTTCGGTGTGACCCCGGAAGATCTAAAGAAACTTATCGATATTGCCCTCTCCAAAGG
This sequence comes from uncultured Muribaculaceae bacterium, assembly GCA_964502485.1. Lineage (GTDB taxonomy): Bacteria > Bacteroidota > Bacteroidia > Bacteroidales > UBA932 > Bact-08. The sequence continues at coordinate 6,943 of CAZCXB010000051.1, forward strand.
GGGAGATTATGCAGATCTCTACTTCGAATACAGCGAAGCAAATGAGATCTCATTAAGAGATAATGAGGTCAACTCCGCAGGCAGCCATATAGATTACGGCATGGGAGTGCGAGTCCTCTTCGGCGATCAGACCGGATATGCTTTTACAGAGTCTACTTCAATTGCAGATATGGAGAGAGCTGCAAACGTTGCATCCCGGATAGCAAACGGGGAGTACCGCGGATCCTCTTACAATAACGTATCAATATCTAATATCCATGAATTCGGGCGCACCAAAGGTCTTTACCCCGTACTAAAGCCATGGAACGACCTCTCTGTTACCGGCAAAATCCCTTATCTAAAGGAGCTTAATAACATTGTATTTGATTCGGATAGCCGGGTCAGCAAAGTTATGGGCAGGATATCCGATTCTAACTCATCAATACTGTTTTATAACTCGGAAGGCACTGTAGCAACAGATGAGAGGCCTATGTTCTCTGTTGTTGCTACCTGCATAATGGAGAGTGGCGATAAGATCGAGAATGGAAGTGCATCAAGGAGTTTTCGTGCCGGTTCAGAATTTCTTACAAAGGAGCTGATTGAGGAGATTGCATCGGAAGTTGTCAATAAGACAAAAACGCTATTCGAAGCTACTCAGCCGGAGGGTGGGGAGATGCCGGTTGTTATGGGCTCCGGAAGCTCCGGCATTCTTCTGCATGAAGCGATAGGTCATGCATTCGAAGCCGATTTTAACAGGCAGAATACCTCAATATTCTCTAATCAGCTTGGGAAAAAGATATGCTCAGATCAGATATCTGTTGTTGATGACGGAACTATCCCTTTTAACAGGGGTTCAATCAATATCGACGACGAAGGAGTCCCTTCCCAAAAAACCTATATGGTTAAAAACGGGATTCTCACCTCCTATCTGCACGACAGAATAAGTGCAAACTACTATAAAACAAGCCCTACAGGAAACGGCCGGAGGGAGTCTTTTCGCTTTATGCCTCTTCCAAGAATGAGAGCAACATATATGGAGAATGGCAACAGTAATGAAAATGACATAATTGCCTCTGTTAAGAGGGGGATATATGCAGATAACTTCTCAAATGGACAGGTTCAGATTGGAGCAGGAGATTTTACCTTCTTTGTAAAATCTGGATATATGATAGAAAACGGCCAACTCACCCGCCGGATCAAGGATATTAACATCATAGGTAACGGACCGGAAGCTCTTGCAGGTATTGTAGCTGTGGCAAATAATCTTAAAATTGACGACTCAACATGGAGCTGCGGTAAGGAGCAATATTGCCCGGTCTCATGCGGAATGCCATCTGTTTTGGTAGATAGGCTGACAGTTGGCGGAGTACATTAAAAAAAGGTAAAATGACACAGAAAGATAAGGATTTAGCCCGCAAAACCCTCGAAATAATAAGATCTAAAGGGTGCAAAGAGGCAAGAGTAACATTAAGTGCAAGTAATCAGAGCTCATACAGTGTGAGGAATGAGAAACTTGACCGGCTACAGCAAGCCAATAGCTTATCTCTTTATATACAACTCTTTACAGATGAGCGCTATGGATCTTTTTCAACTAACCGTACAGAAGAGAGAGAACTGGATAGATTTATCTCGGAAGCCATAAAAATCACAAAGGTAATCTCTCCTGATCCTGACAGAACCCTCCCGAAAAGCAGCCTCTATTACAAAGGAGAGGAGTTGGATCTGGGTCAATTTGATAAAAGCTACCCACTGATTGAGCCCCAGCAAAAGATTGAACTGGCACATAAATCTGCCGAGGAGATCTTCAACAAAGACCCAAGAATACTCTCTGTTAATTGTGAGTTCGGGGACGTGGATGAGAGGCTTTTGATTTTAGATTCACAAGGATTTGAAGGCGTAAGTAAACAGACACTATTCTCTCTTAGTGCAGAGTGCTCGGTAAAGGGTAAAGGTGATGCACGTCCGGAGGGTTGGTGGCATGAAAGCTCCCTCTTTTTTGATAAGTTAGAGAGCAGTGGTGTTGCCAAAGAGGCCCATAGAAGAGCAATCTCGAGATTAAACCCGAAGAAGTTAAAGTCCGGCAGATACAATATGGTTATTGAGAACATCGTATCAAGCAGAGTGGTAGCGCCCATTATATCTGCTCTAAATGGTGCATCAATCCAGCAAAACAACTCTTTTTTAAAAGGGAAATTGGGAGAGAGGGTCTTCTCCCCGATGTTTCAACTCTTTGATACTCCACATAAATACGGAGCATATGGTTCAAGAGTCTTTGACGGAGAGGGTATTGCAACAAAACCGATGAATATTATTGAAAATGGGGTTGTAAACACCTATTTTATAAACACCTACTACTCCAACAAACTCAAGATGAACAATACGATCGAAGGCCCTTCGGTCCCATCCTGTTCTCTCTCCTCTACGCCCGGCGTTTACGGAGAGACTCTTTCACTTGAAGATATTTTAAGGAGGGCAGAGAGGGGAATACTTATTACCGGATTCAATGGAGGAAACAGCAACTCATCTACAGGAGACTTCTCTTATGGAGTCAATGGTCACTATTTCGAAAACGGAGTTTTACTCCATCCTGTTAAAGAGATGAATATAACAGGTAATATTGTAACTCTGTGGAACAATATAGTTGCTATCGGCACCGACCCCAGAAGCTCCGGAAGATGGCTTATCCCTACCCTTGCATTTGAGAATGTAAATTTTAGCGGAATATAGAGTTAACCAACTAAACAGACTTAAATGAAAAAACCCGGCCTTTTTATCTCCCTGATTCCAGTACTGGTACTAATAACTATTATCTTTCTGGGAGTTAAACTCTTTGGAGAGGATGTTACTGCAGGACCGTCTCAGATAGCCCTTCTCTTTACAAGTGTACTTACCTCAGTAATAGCTATTACAATCCTTAAAGTACCTTGGGTACGAATTGAGGAGGGGATGATGGACCACCTGAGCAAAACAGGAAGTGCAATATTTATCCTTTTAATGATTGGTGCCCTCACCGGCTCCTGGATGATAAGCGGTGTTGTTCCATCTATGATCTACTACGGATTGAAGATTATAAGCCCCAATGTCTTTCTGCTTATTGCTTTCCTTTTATCGGGAATGGTCTCTGTTATGGCGGGAAGCTCATGGACTACAATTGGTACTATAGGGGTTGCTATGCTATCTGCGGGTCAGATATTGGGCTTCCCTGCACCATGGTTAGCCGGAGCAATAATATCAGGAGCATATTTCGGAGATAAGATCTCTCCCCTATCCGATACAACAAATCTTTCCGCCTCCGTCGCCGGAGTAGATCTGTACGAACATGTAAAATATATGCTTATAACAACAATTCCCGGGTTTATACTAACAGTGATATTTTTTACTGTTGTTGGATTTGTACTTCCTGTAAGCAGCGCTCTCAATGTAGAGAGTCAGTTAGGCATAATATCAGGAACTTTTAATATATCGCCTTGGCTACTGCTCGTTCCTCTCTTTACAATTGTGATGATAATTAGAAAAATCTCTCCCTTTATTACACTCTTCTCCTCTGCACTGCTAGGAGCGGTGGTTGCCTGTATAGCACAACCCTCGATCTGTGCACAAATAAGCCCCCAAGAGCTCTCAAAACCTCTCTCATATCTGTACGCCTCACTAAAGATGCTATCCGGTAGCGTATCAATCGAGACAGGTGACGCTATGCTCAACTCCCTCACATCTACAAAAGGGATGGCAGGAATGCTCAACACAGTATGGATAATTTTATGTGTTGTCACTTTTGGAGGGGCTATGGAGGCATCCGGTATGATTAAAACCATAACCGAGAAGATGATGATACTTATGAAAAACACCGTGAGTCTTGTTGCATCTACAGTTGGTACAACTATCTTTTTCAACATGACTCTCTCCGACCAATATATGGCTATTCTGCTTCCCGGGAAGATGTTCTCTGACACCTACAAGAAGATGGGGTATGAACCTCGGCTTTTAAGCAGAACTCTTCAGGATTCGGCAACCGTAACATCTGTTCTTGTTCCCTGGAATACTTGCGGAGTTGTCCAGGCAAGCGTACTGGGAGTTGCAACACTTGCCTATCTCCCCTACTGTTTCTTTAACCTGATAACACCGATTATTACTATATTTGTAGCTGCTATTGGATACAGAATAAAAAGAGACAAAAAACTTTAGCATAATATTTGCATAAAATCAATGTTTAAACCAATCTAATTACAATGAAAATAGGAAAAGAGACAGTTGTATCACTATCATACACTCTTATGGTAGAGGGAGATATAGTAGAAACTGTAAAAAACGACAACCCCCTCCGCTTTATATTCGGAACGGGATACCTTTTACCGAAATTTGAAGAGAATGTTGCCGATAAAGTTGTAGGTGACACATTTGAATTTATCCTCTCTGCTAAGGAGGGATATGGAGAGATAAATCCTGAGGCCGTTGTGGAGTTGCCAAAGGATATGTTTATGATTGACGGAAAGATAGAGGATGGCCTTCTAACTCTTGGCAATGTTCTCCCTATGCAGGATTCAGACGGAAATCGCCTTCAGGGAACCATCGACGAGATAAAGGATGATGTTGTTGTAATGAACTTTAACCATCCACTTGCCGGATCTGAGCTTCACTTCAAAGGAGAGGTTGTAGAGGTTCGTGAAGCAACACCTCAAGAGATTATGGAGGGACTATATGGAGAGAAGTCCTCATCATGCAGCAGCGAATCATGCTCCGGCTGCTCAGGCGGTTGCTAAAAATATTTCTATACAATATAAAGCACGGCAAACACCGTGCTTTTTTTTTCAATGTGGTACACCTCTCCTCTCCTTTTGTGGTACACCTTGCCAAGGGTTGTGGCAAGCTGCCTGCCGTTTATG
>CAZCXB010000052.1:0-11798 GCA_964502485.1 uncultured Muribaculaceae bacterium
TTCTGCTCTTACAATTATTTTAGTAGTTTCTCCATTTATTAAAAATTCATTTTTTTACCTTAGTGCAAATATAATATCTTACTCAGATTTTTTACTTAAAAACTCCTTTTCTCTCGGATGGCATTTAAGAATACTCTCCCTCCACCTCTCACTGTTAACATGAGTATATATCTCGGTAGTAAGAATACTCTCATGCCCTAACATCTCCTGAACAACTCTAAGATCAGCTCCGTTCTCTACAAGGTGTGTTGCAAAAGAGTGCCTGAAAGTGTGAGGAGATACCTCCTTTAATATCCCTGCACTTCTGCTCTCCTTTTTCACAATAAGAAAAATCATCTCTCTGCTAAGCCTGCCACCTCTTCTGTTAAGAAAGAGAATATCTTCGTCTCTTTTCTTAACCAAAAGTTGATTCCTCTGCGGGATATATAGGTTAACGGCCTCAATTGCAGGAGCACCGACCGGAACAAGTCTCTGTTTACTCCCCTTGCCGATTACCCGGATAAAACCCTCAGCAAAGAAAAGGTCGGAGAGTCTCAGATGTACAAGTTCACTGACTCTTAATCCGCAAGAGTATAAAACTTCAATAATAGCTCTGTTTCTGTGACCTTCCGGTAGAGAAAGGTCAATTCCATAGAGGATTCTCTCAATCTCCTCGACAGATAAAACTATAGGAATATAAGGTTTAATCTTTGGCGAATCAAGTACATCGGCAACACTATCGACAATCTTTCCCTCCATCTCCAAGTATTTGTAGAATGATTTTAGAGAGCTTATAACTCGTGCCTGAGAACGTTTGGAGAGATTTTTGCTATATAGCGAGGCAATGAAAAAACTCAATGTATCTGATGTGGCACCATCCAATGAATTTATCCCCGACCTATTTGAGCTGTCGTCTAAAAAATTCTCCAGTTTTCTTATATCAGAGCAGTATGCATCGATACTGTTTTGAGACAAAGATCTCTCAAGCTTTAGATAGAGAGAGAAATCTGTTATCAAACTGTTACGAATGGGCTTTTTCAAATAAAATGATTTAATTTTGCACACAAATTTATAAGAAATATGGAGGAAAAGAAAACTAAAATAATATGTACTGTTTCGGACAGAAACTGTAGTGTGGATTTTATCAGAAGTCTGTATGATGAGGGGATGAATGTAGTTAGAATCAACTCTGCTCACACAACGCTTGAATCATCAATTCCAATAGTAGAGAATACACGAAAAGTTTCCGATAAAATAGCAATCCTGATAGATACAAAGGGGCCGGAGATAAGAATAACGCATATGGGAAATGAGGGTGGCTTTAAAGTAGAGACAGGTGATGAGGTTATATTTGAAGACAATCCTTTGGGTGTTTCGGGAAATGGTCTGCTTTACACTAACTACAGTAACTTCGTCTCAGAGGTACCTGTGGGGTCAAATATCTTGATTGACGATGGTGAGATGTCTCTTAAGGTCATTAGAAAAAAGAGCGGAAGATTGTACTGTATGGCAAATAACAGTGGTTTAATCAAAGGCAGAAAGAGTATCAATATACCAAACGTATCTGTTAATCTTCCGTCTGTATCGGACAGAGATAAAGAGTATATTCTATGGGCTATCGAAAATGACCTCGATTTTATTGCACACTCATTTGTAAGAAATAAGAGGGATGTGATTGAGATTCAAAAAATACTCGATGACAATAAAAGCCATCTTAAAATAATTGCAAAAATTGAGAATCAGGAGGGTGTTAACAATATAGATGAGATACTATCTCACTGCTATGGAGTTATGGTTGCAAGAGGTGACCTTGGAGTTGAAGTTGAGTATCAAAAAATACCAATAATTCAGAGGCAGATTATCAAGAAGTGTCAGGAGAGAAAGAAACCGGTGATAATTGCAACTCAGATGCTACACACCATGATAGAGAACCCTCGCCCGACAAGAGCAGAGGTGACAGATGTGGCAAATGCCATATATCAGGGAACTGACGCTGTTATGCTAAGCGGAGAGACAGCGAATGGGAAATACCCGGTTGACTCGGTAAGGGCTATGTCAAACATTGCAAAGGAGACAGAGAGAGAGTTAAAGCCATACTACAAGTTAGAGCTTAAGGATATAACCCACCCCGTAGCAGCAGTTCTCAGTTGCCAGCTTGTGAGTGCAACCAGAAAACTCCCTATAAGAGCAATGGTTTTTGACACAAGGACAGGAAGAACAGGAAGATATCTATCCGCATTCAGACCAAAGACACCAATCTATGCAATGTGCTACGCACCTCATGTAATGAGAGAGCTTGCACTCTCATACGGTGTATATGCATACTCGATGGACCCGACTCAGAGTAAGGATAGCTTTATTAAAAGCTCAATAAACACACTCCTTAAAGATAGAAGATTTACAAAAGAGGATATGATAGGAGTTGTTGGAGGTAGTTTCGGACCATCAGCCGGTGCTACCTTTATGGAGATCTGTCCCGCCGGTCATATGATAATGAGCACACCAGAGAGATAGACCACATTTGTCGCATTTGGGTGATCTCGCGGTACATATATATCTTCCGTGAAGTATTAGCCAGTGGTGGGCAATTGCTCTTTTATCCTCAGGAATATTTTTTGTGAGCTCCTGCTCAACACTTAACGGAGTATCCCCACTACTCAGCCCTAACCTGCGGGATACCCGGAATACATGAGTATCAACCGCAATTACAGGTTTATTATAAATGACAGATGCTATTACATTGGCACTCTTTCTGCCCACTCCCGGAAGTCTCTGCAACAACTCGGTATTTTCCGGAACAACTCCGTTGAATTCGGAAACAAGAGCCTTAGCCATCTTCTCAAGATGTCTGCTTTTACTGTTTGGGTAAGTAACCGAACGTATATAGCCGAATATCTCCTCACAATCAGATCGGGACATAGAGAGAGCATCGGGAAAACGCTCAAAAAGAGCAGGTGTTATCATATTTACCCTTTTGTCAGTGCATTGAGCCGAGAGTATAACTGCAACAACAAGCTCATAGGGATTTCTGTAGTTGAGTTCGCTCACTGCAACGGGCATACTCTTTTCAAACCACTCCAATACCTTTTTGTACCTCTCTCTCTTTGTCATCAAAAAAGTGTTAATATAGCCTGAGATATTTATAGATCTGATAGTTGAGAAAAGTCAATCTCCTGAGAGACCTCAAGTTCACGACAGCTCATATTTTCACACAAGACAACCCTTCCGGGGTACCTTTTAAAGAGAGATCTATTGTGTGTTACAAAAACAATAGAGGGTTCATAAAGCTTATGAATTTTGGTAAGAAGCTCCATAATCTCCATAGCAGTCTCTCCGTCAAGGTTTCCTGTAGGTTCATCTGCAAGAATAATCTCGGGATTATTCAGCAGAGCCCTTGCAATTGCAACCCTCTGCTGCTCTCCTCCCGATAACTGATGAGGCATTTTATGACTCTTTCTTAACATCCCTACACTCTCAAGTCTCTCCTTAATTATCTGATCTATCTCTCTCTTGTTCTTCCATCCGGTTGCAAGCAGAACAAAATGCAGATTGTCATATACCGATCTGTCGGATAAAAGCTGAAAATCCTGAAAAACTACTCCTATTCTTCTTCTTAGATATGGAATCTCCTTCTCTTTAAGCTTTTCCAATGTGAAACCGGCAACTTTTGCACTCCCTTTTTTAACAGGTATTTCCCCTATAATACTCTTTATTACAGAGGTTTTACCACTTCCAACTCTGCCAATAATGTATATAAAATCACCCCTGTATATAGAGAGGTTAAGAGCTGACATAATAAGATTCCCCTCCCTTACTATATCAACATCTGTAAACTCAATAATCGGTTTTAAAGTATCCGGTATCATATTTTCTCTATTATTAAAGGCAAATTTACTAAATTTGACAGTTAAACCGACATTTATTCAAAAACAATACGAGATGAGGGAGAAACACAAATCCACCATTATAATAGTGCTGATAATAGTACTGGCTCTCTTTGGCGAAACTCTGCACTCCCAAACAGCAGCAGAGAGCTATAATGATGGATACAAAAAAGCTGTTGAATTGTTTGGCAATGGGCTTTATAGCTCTGCAGAACAGGAGTTTGAATCTCTTCTGCAAAAAACAGGGGCAGAGAGAAAGGCATTAAGAGCAGATATTGAGGCCTACCTGACATTGATTGCAATCGAGAGATCAACTCCCGATGCGCAGGCGAGATACAATAATATGGAGAACAACCACTCCCTAACAGCTCTTATGCCTGAAATCAGATTACGTTATGGGTCAACTCTTTTCGAAAAAGAGGAGTATGATGCTGCATTTAAGATATTTTCTCTTATAAAGCCCGGAGATCTAACTAAAAAGCAGCTTAATGAATTCTTCTTTAAATCTGCTTATGCCCATTTTCGTACCGGGAATACAAGTGAGGCGCTCTCGCTTTTTGAAAAGGTATCTGCTGCCGGTAATAGCAGTTATACAAATCCCTCAATATACTACTCTGCTCATATCTATTATATGAGACGTAACTTCTCCAAGGCAATTGATCTGTTTATGAAGATAGATAAAGATCCGCGCTTCTCACTTCTAAGCAGATACTATATTCTTGAGAGCAGATTTATGTTAAAGGATTTTAACTATGTAACAACTCAAGGGGAGTCTCTCTTCCCTCTACTGAGCGGAGAGCTAAAGACAAAAAGTGCAAGAATTATCTCTGAAGCCTTTTTTGCCCTTGAAGATAACGATAAAGCAAAGTTCTATTTTGAGCAGTACTCTTTACAGAGTAAAAATCTCTCAAGAAAAGATATATACTATGCAGGAATAATAGCATATACACAAAGGAGTTACAACGAAGCAATCGAGCTTCTCAGACAAGTAATATCAGAAAATGATACAATTACTCAGAATGCAGCATACCATCTTGGAAGGTGCTATATCGAGATTAAGAACAAGTTCGAGGCTCTCGGGAGTTTCCGTCTCGCATCTGAAGGGAGCTTCGACCTTACAATCAAGGAGGATGCTATGTTCAACTTTGCAAAACTATCCTTTGATCTCAATTCCGACATAACTGTCTTTAGAAGGTATCTTGATACATTCTCTCCACCTCAGGAGAAATTCAACGAGATTCAGAACTATATAGCTACCTCATATTTGGTTAAACAAGATTATAAGTCTGCAATAGATATACTTAGAACAATAAAAAACCCTTCTGTCAAGGACTATATCAATCTTCAAAAGGCAACTTTTCTACGTGGAATGCAGCTGATAAATTTGGGAGCCTTCCGGGATGCAATACCTGTTTTTGAACTATCACTCAGTAATGGTTCTTATAATAACAACCTCTATAATGTAACTCAATTCTGGCTTGCAGAGGCATACTACCGGAATAACCAGTTTCAGCGCTCGATTGACATAAACAACTCCCTTGCAACACAAAACAACAACTTTCGCGGAAACAGAGAGTATCCGACATCACTCTACAATTTAGCTTATGGATATTTTAAACTGGGTGACTTCGAAAAGGCAGCCAGTTGGTTTAACAGGTATCTTAACCTTCCAAAAGGGGATATACTCTACCCTGACGAAGCCAGAGTCAGGCTGGGTGACTGTCTTTTTATGCAACGCAAATACAGTGATGCAGTTGAGGCATTTGGGTTGGTAAGCAGCAGAAATATATCTCTAAAGCACTATTCCGTTTATCAGACCTCAGTTGCTTACGGCTTACTGGGAGACGACAATAAAAAGAGTGACCTTCTTAAGAGCCTTATAAGTTCGGGTGTTAACAACACTCTTTACCCTGAGATTCTATATGAGTTGGGCAGAACTCTTATCCAGACCGGTCAGGATAGAGAGGCGATAACTTACCTTACTGAGCTTAGTGATAAATTTGCAAGCAGCCATTTCCATACAAAAGCACTGCTGGAACTTGGTCTTATCTATCTCAACATGGGCGAAAGTCAAAGGGCAATAAACTTCTATAAAGAGATACTCTCAAATAATCCCCAATCACCTGAAGCACAAAGTGCCATCTCAGGATTGGAGAATATATATCAGGATCTCGGAAGAGCAGAGGAGTTCCTCAGTTATATAGATGCTCTCGGGCTGTCACAAACCAGAACCACATCGGAGCGTGAACTTATTGTTTTCAGCTCGGCAGAGAAACAGTTTCTATCCGGCAATTTTGCTGGTGCTGTCAGTTCACTTAATTCATTTTTAAAGAGCTATCCATCAGGAGGTAAGAGCGCACAGGCATGGTTTTATCTAGGGGAGTCATACTCCAAAACAGGCAAACCGGAACTCGCACTTGATGCATTTCTTAAGGTTATGGAGATTGGAGAGGAGTCCTTTACAGAGCTGGCCACACTAAACTACTCAAGGATCTCTTACCGGCTGGAGAACTACAGACAAGCGGCCAGGGGCTACTCTTCACTTAGTAGAATTGCTCTTCTTGAGAACAACAAGATTGAGGCTCGCATTGGTCTAATGAACTCATATTTCATGGACAGACAATTTCATAATGCAATAGCTGAGGCAGAACAGGCATCAAAGCTGAATATCAGTGATCAGGAAAAAGTAAGAATAAAATATGTAACCGGGAAGTCCTATTATCTTCTTGGAGAGCGCCTAAAGGCAATTTCATATCTCTCCGAACTTGCAAAGAATAAGATAACACCGGAAGGGGCAGAGAGTGCTTTTCTTATCATATCTGACCTGTTCGATAAGGGAGATTTTCAAAAAGTAGAGAGGGAGGTATATGCTTTTGCCGATTCAAGAACTCCTCAAAGCTACTGGCTTGCAAAAGCTTATATTCTGCTTGGAGACTCATTTGCAGAGAGGGAGAACTGGAGTCAGGCAGAGGCAACATTCAACAGTATCCTTGAGTCTTATAAGCCAAAAGAGAAAGATGATATTGAAGAGCAGATCAAAATGAGATTAACAAAAATTGAAGAGAGAAAAAACAATCAGTTATGATGAAAATTTTAAAACATATATTTGTAGCTCTGTTATTTACGGTTTTTTCGGCAAATCTTGCCCAAGCTCAGCAACGCATCGATCCTACACTTGAAGTAAAAAGGGATTTTGATGCAAGACTTCTTGAGATTACCAAAGGTAAGCTATACAGCTCCTATGCCGACTCTCTTGGTATTTTCGATCTCTCATTCAGATATTCAATATTTGATAAGCCCATCAAGGAGTTATATGAATTTTCTCCTCTTCAATCTGCTGCAATTGAAAAAAGAGCTGCACAACCGCAACCTACTCTTTTATTAAAGGGGGGAGCAACTTTTCCTCTATCTCCATTTGGCAGTTTTAATTTTCAACCTCGTATATCAAAAGATCTCTCTCTTGTTATTATGGGAGATCATAGCTCTTTTTTTGGTAAACTACCCGGTGTTATTACCGAAGATTATAAAGTAAAAAAAGGTGACGACCTTGGCTCCGCCCCATCTGTTCGTAACAATCTCGGTTTAAAATTCAAATATTCTCACAAAAAAGGTGAGACAGGTGTAGAGGCCCTGTTTAATAACACTACCGAGAGTTACTATGGATTTAACGAATCTCAGCTATCACTTATCTCTGCAGGCCCATTCTACCCTACTATTCGAGATTATCAATATATGAAAGACTCTATGTCTCATACTTATAACAGAATAGGTGGAAGATTCTTTGCCAGATCTCTAAATAAAAACCCGGACAGCTTCTACTATGATGTTGATATCTCATTCTCTAATGTTACTGATAACTGCTCATTCAGTAATTTAGTTTACAATATGATGCCAACTCCCGGCACCGGATACGGATACTCTCTTGTTCATTCAACAACTACCATTAATGAAGACTACCTTAACGCAGGAATAACTGCCGGAGTGGGATTTGCCAAGTTCAACAAAATTCTTGCAGGGTTCCGCTACGAGGCTTCTAACTCTCAGTACTCTCCAACTCCTGACAGAAGCAACCTCGAGATGCATCCAAGGTATATATTTCGCAAAGGGAGATGGGACTTTAACCTGGGACTCAAATACAATATGTGGTGGGACGGAGAGCAGGAGGGATACAACATCTATCCAAGTATTTCGGCATCTGTTATGGCAATCAAGGATCGTCTTATCTTTTATGCCTTACTTGACGGAAAGAGTAACTTCATGAATTACAGCAAACTTCTTGATGTCAATCCATGGATACATCCATCAATCAATATCTCAAATGTAGAACAGCCCGTTATTGCAAGGGCCGGCTTCAGGGGAAAGATAAGAGAGCGGTTTTCATTCAATATATACGGTGCATACTACGAATATCGCAACCAGGTCTACTTCATTCCCAATAATACTATATCTCCGCTAGACAACAACCCTTCCAACAGTTTCCTGACCATCTACAGTGATGAGAAGAGAACCGCTGCCGGATTTGAATTTCAATTTAAGTCACACAACTTCATATCCGGGATTAATGGAGAGCTCTATAGCTTTAGAGATAAAAACAACGTAACAAACAGACACTTCAACTACTCTCCGTTTGAGCTTAGAGCGTATGCAAAGTACAGCTGGAGAGATAGAATTACACTCTACTCCGATATTCAATACCGACAAAAGAGCCCTGCACTCTTCTCCTACTATTATGATGTTTCAGGTATTACTCCCGTAACTTATACACCATCCTTTACCAATATCAATCTTGAAATATCCTACAGCCATAATAGAATGGTTACGCTTTTTGCGCGTGTGAATAACTTAACCAACTCAGAGATAATTTTTATGGCAAACTACCCTATGCCAGGTATCAACGGAGGAGTCGGAGTAACTTTAACGTTCTAAATTACAAGTATTTATCCTTGCATTTTAACCTGATAATTCTTAAGGGATTATTAGGTTTTTTTTACTATTTTCATTACCTTTGTCATCTTTAAAAACAGAGCGAAAATAAAATGAAGGAAAATGAACCCAAAGTGTCCGCAGGCCAATATTCTGCAGACAGCATTCAGGTACTTGAGGGATTAGAGGCGGTTCGCAAAAGGCCGTCCATGTATATCGGAGATATAGGATCAAGAGGTTTACACCATTTAGTTTATGAAGTAGTAGATAACTCTATAGATGAGGCGCTGGGAGGATACTGTTCCAATATTGATGTGATAATAAACCCTGACAACTCAGTAACCGTTTCAGACGACGGAAGGGGTATCCCAACCGGGATTCATGAAAAAGAGGGGCGCTCTGCACTTGAGGTTGTGCTTACAGTTCTTCACGCCGGAGGTAAGTTCTCCAAAGACTCATACAAAGTTTCAGGAGGTCTTCACGGAGTTGGTGTATCTTGTGTTAATGCCCTCTCAATACAGTTAATAGCTGATATTTACAGAGATGGCAAACATTTTCGACAGGAGTACAGTAAAGGGGTACCTCAATACCCTGTTAAGGTTATTGATGACTCCGACCGCAGAGGTACTGTTATAACCTTTAAGCCCGATCCCGAGATCTTTGTAATGGGAACAGTCTATAACTACGAAATACTTGCTACACGTCTTAGGGAGCTTGCGTATCTTAACAAAGGTGTAAGACTTACCCTTAAAGATTTGAGAAGCTTCAAAGATGGAGGAGAGCCCGTAGACAACGGAGATAATGGAGATGTAAAAGAGAGATCTGATGTATACTACTCCGAACTCGGATTAATGGAGTTTGTCGGTTACCTTGACGGAACCCGTGATAAATTAACAGAGAAACCCATCTATCTTGAGACCGATAAAACAGGTATTCCAATAGAGATTGCAATGCAGTATAACTCCGGCTTTTCTGAAAACATTCACTCTTATGTCAATAATATCAACACCATAGAGGGTGGAACTCACCTTAGCGGTTTCCGTAGAGGCCTCACAACAACTCTAAAGAACTATGCCGACAAAAGCGGAATGCTCTCAAAGTTGAAATTTGAGATTGATGCCGCTGACTTCCGTGAGGGTTTGACTGCAATAATCTCTGTAAAGGTGGCTGAACCTCAGTTTGAAGGTCAAACAAAGACCAAGTTGGGTAACTCAGAGGTTATGGCAGCTGTTTCTCAAGCAACAACAGCAGCTCTTGAGAACTATCTCGAAGAGAATCCCAAAGATGCTAAAAACATCATAGACAAGGTGATTCTTGCAGCTACAGCGAGACATGCAGCAAGAAAAGCAAGAGAGATGGTGCAGAGAAAGACTGTAATGTCAGGATCGGGACTACCCGGAAAGCTTGCCGATTGTTCTAACAGAGATCCAGCAGCATGCGAAGTTTTTCTTGTTGAGGGCGACTCTGCAGGGGGAACAGCAAAGAGTGGGCGAGACAGGAATTTTCAGGCAATTATGCCTCTTAGAGGTAAAATTCTGAATGTAGAGAAGGCTATGGAGCATAAGGTATTTGAGAATGAGGAGATACGCAATATCTATACAGCACTTGGTGTTACAATAGGTACTGAGGAGGATAGCAAGGCACTTAATCTGACAAAATTAAGATACCACAAGGTTGTGATTATGACCGATGCCGACGTGGATGGTAGCCATATTGCTACTCTTATACTTACATTCTTCTTCCGTTTTATGCAGGATCTTATCAAAAACGGACACGTATATATTGCCACTCCACCCCTCTATTTGGTAAAGAAAGGCAGACAGGAGCAGTATTGCTGGAGCGAAGATGAGAGAAAGGATGCAATAGAGAAAATTGGAAAAGGCAAAGATACTGGTGTTCATGTTCAAAGATACAAAGGTCTTGGTGAGATGAATGCAATTCAGCTGTGGGATACTACCATGAATCCGGAAACAAGAATATTAAGACAGGTAAATATTGACAATGCTGCAGAGGCCGACAGAATATTCTCAATGTTGATGGGTGATGAGGTTCCTCCAAGAAGAGAATTTATTGAAACACATGCAAAATACGCAAATATTGATGCATAGTCTATTTTCAAAAATGCTGATTTTTTTGCTAATGTCCTCTCTTATATGTGGCAAAGCTGATGCATTTTCAAAAAGAGTACCAACTTCTGCTGCAATACCTATTTCCGTAATTAATCTCCCTGAACCACCAAAATTCCAACCTTATTACAACCCGATTATCTTTGGAATAGATACTAAGAGAGTGATTACACCTATATCCGAATATCTTAGAGCAATCGAGTTCTCTGATATGCCGGAGGAGTACGATCTCTGGAGTGACACTAAGATCAATCCCTATCAGGTTAACCTGGTTGATATGAAGGATACTGTTAAGATAGATTTAAGTCGTTTCTATCCCCCTTCAAATAAATATGTCACCTCTGATTTTGGATTTCGCAGATGGAGACACCACTACGGAATTGATCTAAAAGTACACAAAGGAGACAGTGTATATAATGCATTTGACGGTGTTGTTAGGATAACAAAACGGGCAAGGGACTATGGCTATTACGTCCTTGTGCGTCATTTTAACGGATTGGAGACCCTCTACGCACATCTTAACAGAATAACTGTAAATCCAGGTGATACAATAAGGTCAGGCTTTCCGATAGGTCTTGGGGGTAATACAGGAAGGTCAACCGGTTACCATCTCCATTTTGAGATAAGATATCTCGGTAACCCGATTAATCCTAATGATATTATTGACTTCTCTACCCATACAATTAAAAATCAAATTTTTGCACTTAATTCCCAACATTTTGAGTACAAAAAAGAGATCGAAAAAATACGATTTTGGGTGGTTAGAAGCGGAGATACCCTTGGTAGGATATCTCAGAGAACAGGGATCTCAATAGCACGGCTATGCTCACTAAACGGCATAAAAAGAACCTCTATTTTAAGGATTGGACAAAGGATAAGATACACA
>CAZCXB010000053.1:0-11671 GCA_964502485.1 uncultured Muribaculaceae bacterium
AATCCTGCTTTTCAACTGGTTATTTCGCAGAAAAATATGGTTTCTTATTCCATTGGTCTCTCTTGTTATAAATTTTAACCATATAAGTCTGATTATAGGGCTCAATTTCTCCGGGTCAACCTCTGCCGTTCAAGAGGGAAAGAGAGTAGTTGTCTCTTCATTTAACGTAAACTACTTCAGCTACAAAAGAGAGATGAATGCTCCCGGTGTTGCTAAGCTTATGTTTGATAATGGTGCGGATATACTTGCAATGCAAGAATTTGAGCCAACAATCTATTTTAACATAAATGAACTCAAAGGTGAATTCGATTTTCTCCCATATTCGGCCATTAACATTGATGACAATGTTATTGGTATGGCTATTTTCAGCAAGTACCCTATCATCAGGAGCGAAAAGATAAATTTTGAGGATTCGGCTAATGGTGCTTTATGGGCAGATATTGATATCAATGGCGATACAGTAAGGATTATCAACAACCATTTGCAAACTACCGGATACTACTCCACTTATGGCTTGGGGGTGTCGACAATTGTATCGGGTATGGCAGAGAATTTTCTTAAGAGGGCAAAACAGGCAAAAATTATCAGGAGCCTTATAGATAGTACCAATTACCCTACCATTGTCTGCGGTGACTTCAATGATACTCCACTGAGTTTTGTTTATGGAACTATTTTAGGAGAGGATCTTGAGGACTCGTTTAAAAAGTCACTATTCCAAACAGGTGGAACATTTTTTAGAACAATGGGTTTGTTAAGAATAGACTATATACTTCACAGCAAAGATTTAAAGAGTGTTACTCTTTATAATATCCCCACATCACTTAGCGATCACCGTCCTATTTTTTGTTTGTTGGAATATAAAAACTAAACACAGAACCTGTCCCCTCTTCTGAGGTAAACGAAAGCTCTCCACCGTTTCTCTTAACGAACTCATTACACAACAGGAGACCTAGCCCAGATCCCTCTTCATTGCCGGTACCAAAACTTGTAAAATGGGTATCCGCTTTAAATAGAAGCTTCTGTTTCTCATTGTTGATTCCGGCTCCATGGTCAATGACATCAATTGCAACCCTGTCATCCTCTTCTCTTAATATGACCTCAACAACAGATCCGTCATAACTGAATTTCACAGCATTACTTAAGAGATTTCTAAGTGCTGTTTTAGCCATATCAATATCCAATCTTGCTGTTCTCTCCGTTTTTCCTGTTAGATTAATCGTTATGTTCTTAAGCTTCGCAACACCCCTAAGCACATCGACAACACCTGTAACAAGGTTCATTACATCAACATCATCCTGGTATACGGTACTAAGTCTGCCTGTCTGGCTCTTGGTCCATTTAAGGAGGTTGTCCAAGAGTGTAAAACTGTCATCTGTAAGACGGTTAGCCATAATAAGAAGGTCGTACATATCCGGATCAAGACTATCTTTGCTAATCCCATTAATCAGAACCTCCATTACCATTCTTATTGATGCAATTGGTGAACGAAGGTCATGAGCAATTACAGAGTAGAGTTTGTCTCGCCCTAAAATCGTACGCTTTAACTCCTCTGTCTGACTGGAGATAGTTCTCTTTGCATGAATAAGAGATATCTGGTGATTTATACGTGTAAGCAGTTCATCTTTATTGAATGGTTTGGAGACATAGTCTGCCGCACCCAATTTAAATCCCTGTACAATATCTTCGGTTGAATTGAGTGCTGACAGGAAAATAATTGGAATCTCTGCCTTATCAGGCATATCTTTAAGTTGTCTTGCCACTTCATGGCCATCCATAATTGGCATCATAATATCAAGCAAAACAAGATCGGGATTCTGTTTGATTATTATATCAAGTGCATCTTTACCATTATATGCAGTGAGTGTCTTATATCCTGCTTTTGAAATAAGTAATTTCAAAAGCAGAACATTAGCATCAACATCATCTACAATAAGGATGGTAAAGTCTGAGTTGTTTACATCCATCTTTTTATTCTTGGAGATTTCTAAAATAGTCTATAGTCTTTGTCAAACCCTCCTCTAACTCAACAACAGGGCTCCAGTTCAATATCTTTTTTGCGTATGATATATCCGGTTGTCTCTGCTTAGGGTCGTCAGAAGGGAGGCTCTTTAGTATAAAACCGGATGAGGAGTCGGTTAGTGCCAACACTTTTTCCGCTAACTCCTTTATCGTAAACTCATTAGGATTTCCAATATTGACAGGTCCTATTACTGAATCATCAGTTGCCATCAATCTCATCATTCCCTCAACAAGGTCATCAACATACTGAAAGCTCCTTGTCTGTGTTCCGTCACCGAATATGGTTATATCCTCTCCTTTGATTGCCTGGACAATGAAATTCGATACAACTCGTCCATCATTCGGATGCATATTTGGTCCGTATGTGTTAAAAATTCTTATAATCTTTATCCTAACGCCGTTTTGACGGTGATAGTCCATAAACAGGGCCTCTGCACATCTTTTACCTTCGTCGTAACATGACCTTATCCCTATGGGATTTACATTCCCCCAGTAACTCTCTCTTTGGGGATGAACAATAGGATCACCGTAAACCTCACTTGTTGATGCCTGTAAAATTTTAGCATTAACCCTTTTGGCTAACCCTAACATATTAATGGCTCCCATTACCGAGGTTTTAATGGTTTTAATTGCATTATACTGGTAATGTACCGGAGAAGCCGGGCATGCAAGATTATATATCTCGTCAACTTCGGCATGAAACGGATTAATAACATCGTGTCTTACCAGCTCAAATCGTGGATTGCCTATTAGATGAATTACATTTCTTTTAGACCCGGTAAAGAAGTTATCAAGACAGATAACATCGTTACCCTCATTAATCAGTCTGGTACAAAGGTGAGATCCTATAAACCCCGCGCCTCCGGTAACAAGTATTCTTTTCATGGCCTAATTATTTTTGCCTATAGAGATACATTTAAAGCCCTCCTCCTTAAGTTCTGCTGCATCGTAAATATTCCTTCCGTCAACTACTATGTTACCTTTCATAGTTAGCTTAATCTGAGACCAGTGAGGCAGACGAAACTGCTTCCACTCTGTCATAAGAGCTATTGCATCAGCATCTTTTACAGTAAAGTAGATATTATCGCAGTATGTAACACTGTTTTTTAACTTATGTTTTGCTTCAACCATAGCAACAGGGTCAAAGACATTGACAATAGCACCGTCTGCCAGAAGTTTCTCTATTACAACAATTGAAGGTGCCTCACGCATATCATCGGTATCCGGTTTAAAGGATAAACCCCAGATAGCAATTGTCTTCCCCTTTAGATCTCCATTAAATGCATTTTTCAATTTGTGATATACAACCTCTTTCTGTTTCTCGTTTACATCTTCTACTGCCTGTACTACATTCATATTAAGGCCTTTCTCTTTGCCTGTCTGTATAAGTGCTTTTACATCCTTGGGGAAGCATGAACCTCCGTATCCCGCTCCTGCATAGAGGAAGCTTGAGCCGATTCTTTTATCGCTTCCAATTCCTTTGCGTACTTCGTCTACATTGGCTCCTGCTATTTCGCAAAGTGCAGCAATTTCGTTCATAAAGCTTATTCTTGTTGCAAGCATTGCATTTGCAGCATATTTAGTCATCTCGGCAGAGGATACATCCATAAAAATTATTGGAAATCCGTTTAATACAAATGGCTTATAAAGTCTCTCCATTAACTGTTTTGCTCTATCGCTCTCTACACCGACTACGACTCTGTCCGGACTCATAAAATCCTTAATTGCTGCCCCCTCTTTTAAGAACTCTGGGTTTGAAGCAACGTCAAAATCTATGTTTAAACCTCTTTTTGTGAGCTCCTCCTCAATTGCCTTTTTAACCTTGGGCGCAGTGCCTACAGGAACAGTGCTCTTTGTTACAAGCAAGACATAATCTTTCATGTTTCTGCCAACTGTTCTGGCAACATCCAGTACATACTTCAAATCTGCACTGCCATCTTCGTCCGGAGGTGTACCAACGGCACTGAATACCACAGAGACATCGTCCAGTATCTCCTCAAGACTTGTTGAGAATGATAACCTCCCTTCATATACGTTCTTGTCTACAAGCTCCTTGATTCCCGGCTCATAGATAGGCATTATACCCTCCTTAAGATTATCTATCTTGTTCTTATCGATATCTACGCAAACGACCTCAAGCCCCATTTCGGCAAAACATGCCCCTGTAACCAGTCCTACGTATCCGGTTCCAACTATTGCTATTTTCATATATTTAAGTTTTTTGGTTATGTTCTCCTTATGAAGTATAGCAAAGATAATAAAAAAAAGAATCGGGCAACAGGGCTTTAACGCCTGAGTGATGATATCTCTCTTACCGCCTCAATTGCTGCATCAACCTCCTGCTCTGTTGTGAAAGCGCCAATACTCATGCGGATAGTTCCGTGAATATCAAAAGTACCAATCTGTTGGTGAACAAGCGGAGCACACTGAAGTCCGGTTCTTACTGCTATGTTGTAATCTACGTCTAGCATTGTTCCAACATCACCCGCTTCAAAGCCCTCTATATTAAATGAGAGAACAGGATTTTTATTCTCTCTGCCGTTTGCACAGTAGGTGGTAACACCATCAATTGTCTTAATGGAGCTGCATAATTTATCCCAAAGATCCATCTCTCTCTCGTGAATATTCATTATACCTTCGGTTGTAATCCATTTAACACCGGCATATAACCCGGCTACTCCCAGAAGATTTAGTGTGCCATATTCAAGTCTGTAAGGATACTCCTCAAGATGTCCCTTGTAAGCAGATCTCACTCCTGTTCCTCCTGCTCTTGTGTGGTTTATATGAACACCTTCCCTTACATACGACCCCCCTATTCCGGTTGGTCCCATAAGGCATTTGTGACCTGTAAAACAATAAACATCAATATTGCATGCTTGCATGTCAAGATCAACAGAGCCCGCACCCTGACTTCCGTCAACTACAAAAAGAACTCCCTTATCCTTGCAAATTGCACCTATCTCCTTAACCGGTTGAATTGTACCTAGCACATTTGAGCAGTGTGTAACAATGACGAATTTAGTATTTGGTTTTATTGCATTCGATATATCAACCGGGTTAACATAACCCTCTTTATCGAACGGAACATATGTCACATCTATTATGCCTTTTTGCTCAAGCACATATAGAGGTCTTAACACTGAGTTATGCTCAAGCATGGTTGTAACAATATGATCTCCTTTCTCTGCAAGTCCGTTTATAATGAGATTGAGAGAATCTGTTGCATTATAACTGAATGTAAGTCTGTTGTGATCTTCTCCTCCATTGAACAACTTAGTAAGCATTTTTCTTGTATTGTTTACAATCTCTTCTGCTTCCAATGCTGCATCAAATCCTGATCTTCCGGGGCTTACACCTTTGTTTCTGAAGAAATGGTCCATAAATGTGTATACAGATTCGGGTTTTGGGAAACTTGTCGCAGAGTTGTCCAGGTATATTAGCTTTGACATGATATAAGTTTTTAAAAGTTTAAATATGCTTTGAAAATTGACTACTTGTTTCTATTTATGATTAGAGCATCAGCAACTACCTCTGCTACTGTTTTTATTGTTACTCCCAGTTTGTATGTATGGTTGATCTGCAGCAGCTGATCGACACAGTTATGACACGGGGTAATTACTATCTTTGCACCCGTTGCGGCAATCTGATCGGCCTTGATCTTTCCAATTTTTAATCTTCTCTCATTGTACTCACTCATTGCGAGGCTCCCTCCGCCACCACCACAACAGAAGTTATCATCTCCGTATGGATACATCTCTGTTAAGTCAGATACCGAATGATTTACAATAAATCTAATCTCGTTTACAAGTCCACCGTTCCTCACAAGGTTACACGGGTCGTGTATTGTGTGTTTAATACTGTTAAGACTTTTATCCAACACAACTCTTCCTGATCTGATATACTCGCCAATCAATTCTACAACCGTAATAATATCAAAGTCATAACTCTTTTTTAGGTAGTTGGGGCCCTCCCACTTATGTGCCCGCGAACCGTGACCGCACTCACCTAAAATAAGTCTTTTCCCCTTTAACAAGTGTATCTCGTCATAAAGGTATGCTGCTATCTGTGCCGCTTCTTTATTGTTTGCATTAAAGAATCCGTAGTTTGTTACATCATAAAATTTTGACGACAAGGTCCAGCTCTCGCCGGCAGCATAAAAGATCTTAGCCATTGCACTTATCGACAAAGGAAAAAACTTTGGCTCTCTTGGGTTAAGTGTGTAAAAAATCTCCTTGTCTGTCTCATCGAGAGGAATTCTTGCATTTGAGTCTTCCATCTCATCTATTAGCTCCTCCTCCATCCACTTTATTGTATCCACAAACTCCTCCTGAGGAATTGCCATATTGTTGCCGGTATTTAAAGCAGCATCAACAGTGGATTGAAGAGATTGTGGAACCATATCCATAATGGCCAGCATCTCCCTGCCTTTCCTTACCACATATGGAATATCTACACCAATGGAGCAGTGCTTGACACATCGGCCACACATTGTACACGCACCAAAAAGCAGATCGGTCATCTTCTCCTCCATTTTTGTGTCGAGCTCCTTAGCTCCAAACAAAACAGGTGCGACTCTTCCCGTAATGGTATAATATCTCCTATAAAGAGATGAGACCAAATCTACCTTTGCAGAGGGTATAAACTCAGGCTCATTTAATGCTTTATAGTACATACAGCTTTTAGCACACAATCCGCACCTTACACAGGCGTTAAGATTGGTTAACAACTTGCTGTCCTCGCCCGGTTTGAGCAACTCAATTGCCTTATCCCGTTTTATATTTTTTTCGGCTGATTTCATAGATCTCTGTTTTTAGCTTTTGGCCACGCACCTCTTCTTCCGTAAAAGTAACCAAGATGTATTCTGGCAAAGAAGAAGTAAAGCAGATGTTTTGTTTTCCCAAGGGGCATCCAAAGAAACAGCAATGTCATTATAATATAGTATAATGCCTCGCTACTGCTTACCGTGAGCAGAATAATGGTTGCAATCAGAGCAGATGTTGATAAAAAATTGGATATATAATCATCTGCACAGGAGAGATACCTCAGCTCTTTAGATACAACTCTCTTTATAAGAATTGATAATCCGCTCAGAGATGAGATGGCTAACAGAGCTATCAAAGATATTGTAACTATTTGAGGTGTATCAATTTTAATGATTAGATTTATTACGCTCCATAAAAAGAAGAGTAGTGAGGAGAAGATTCCAAGGTGAAAGATTACCCCTGCAGTATAGGTGGGCAGGTGAAGATAGGCTGACTCCTTCTCCTTTGGGGACATTGCGCCGGTAAAAGAGTAGATTATCCCTTTTGCAACACTTCCGCTCTCCTTGGAGAGATCCTTAGGGAGTCCTAAGGAGATTAGGTATACCAGTCTGTAAGCAAATACAGAAAGGCAGATTAACGCAGCAATAAGTGCCGTATATTTATACCACTCCATAACGACTAAACACACCCGTCGGGTTTTGGTAACCCGGCAATTTTACAGGCACCCCTTGCCGGACCTAAAGGAAATAGCTCATATATCTCTCTTAATTTAAGTCCTGTCTCTTGACATATTTTACGTATCATTGGAGCATTTCCGTGTTGTTCAAAATTATCTCGGATAATTTTTATTACAGACCAATGTTTATCATTAAGTCCCTCAATCCCATCTGCCTTTGCAATCAGTTCTGCAACCTCGTTGTTCCATATTTGTGGATCGGTTAAAAAACCGTCTCCGTCAACGTCGAATACTCTTCCATCAATTTCCAGTAGTGCCATTATTATGTTTTTTAAATTATCGCCGACGAAGTTATAAAAAATTATTAAAGTCTTTCAAAAACTTTATCAGAGCTTGTTTGTTTAATTAAAAAATTAATATTTATAACCCAAATTGATATTATTATGACCGATCTTGAAATTGCACACAAAGTAAAAATGAGGCCAATCGGAGAGATTGCACAAAAACTGGGGATTAACCCTGATGATCTTGAGCTATACGGAAAGTACAAGGCTAAGCTTCCGTTAAAATATACAGATCGAAGCAAATTCGGAAAATTAATCCTTGTGTCGGCAATATCTCCCACACCTGCTGGGGAGGGTAAGACAACTGTCTCTATCGGTTTGTCGCAGGCATTGAACCGGATTGGCAAAAGATCTGTGGTAGTACTTAGGGAGCCCTCTCTGGGTCCTGTTTTCGGGATTAAGGGTGGTGCTACAGGAGGTGGATACTCTCAAGTACTTCCTATGGAGGATATTAACCTTCACTTTACCGGTGATTTCTCTGCTATCGAGAAGGCTCATAACCTGCTTTCTGCAATAATAGACAACAATATTCAAAGCAAAACACGCTCTTTGAATCTCGACCCAAGGACAATCTCGTGGAAAAGGGTTATGGATATGAACGACAGGTCTCTACGATCTATAGTAGTTGGTTTGGGAGGAACTGCTCACGGAATTCCAAGAGAGACCGGTTTTGATATAACTGCCGCTTCGGAGGTAATGGCCATTCTGTGCCTTTCAAAGGATATTGAGGATCTTAAAGCCAGACTGGGTAGAATCTTTATTGGATATACTTATGATAAAAAACCAATCTACGCCAAAGATCTTAAAGCTGCAGGTGCAATGGCTGCTCTGCTTAAAGATGCCATAAAGCCAAATCTTGTACAGACAATAGAGGGGACACCTGCAATAATTCATGGGGGTCCTTTCGCAAATATTGCTCAGGGAACCAACTCTGTGATTGCTACTCAAACTGCAATGTCTCTAACAGACTATACTGTTACGGAGGCCGGTTTCGGATTTGATTTGGGTGCAGAGAAGTTTTTGGATATCAAATGCCGCAGCGCCAAGCTCTCTCCAAATGCTGCTGTTCTTGTAGCCACAATTAGGGCTCTTAAGTATCATGGAGGTCAGCCTCTTAAAGAGATCAAAACTCCCGGAGTAGAGTATCTTTCAAAAGGTATAGGCAACCTTGAGAAGCATGTAGAGAATATTCGGCTGTTTAGTCTTGCTCCGGTAGTGGCTATCAACAGATTTTTAACAGACACGCAGGAGGAGATAGATTTTGTTGTTGAGAGGTGTAAGTCAAAGGGAATTCCTGTTACAGTTGTTGACGTCTGGGGTAAAGGTGGTGCAGGTGCAGAAGAGCTTGCTCATATGGTTGTTGAGGCATCTGAGCATTGTTGTCCAAACTTTCTCCCTTTATACCCGCTTAGCGACGGTGTTGAGAAGAAGATCGAGACAATTGCAAAGAAGATCTATGGGGCAGAGGCTGTAGATTACACATCTAAAGCTAAAAGCGCACTTGCAAAGATCTCAAATCTTGGACTTGATGGTCTTGCAATATGTATGGCAAAGACACAGAAATCTCTTTCGGACAATCCGGATCTTCTTGGCAGGCCTAAAGACTTTGTTATCACTGTCCGTGATATTGAGATTGCTGCAGGTGCAGGTTTTCTTGTACCTATCACGGGAGAGATTATGCGTATGCCGGGATTACCGGAAGAGCCCTCTTCGGAGAGAATTGATGTAGACAACGAGGGTAATATTACCGGTCTATTTTAAAGATCTGTTAAAAAGCTCCTCTTCAATATCGCTTTGAGATACTCCAAAGTACTCAAGAAGGACAAATAGATGGTATATGAGATCTGCACTCTCATATACCAATCTTTTTTTATCTCCCTTAACTGCCTCGATTATTGTCTCTGCTGCCTCTTCACCAATCTTTTTTGAGATTCTTTCGGCTCCACCTTTAAAGAGAGATGTGGTATAGGATCCCTCCGGCATTTGCAAGTGTCTTAATGCAATAGTAGCTGCAAGAGAGCCTAAAAAACCCTCACTGTCTCTTCCTCCGAAACAACTTACTGCTCCTGTATGGCAAACAGGTCCGCAAGGGTTAACCCTAACCAGAAGAGTATCATTGTCACAATCATTTGTTATAGATACTATATTAAGATAGTTGCCACTACTCTCACCTTTAGTCCAGAGCCTCGACCTGGATCTACTGAAAAAAGTGACTAATCCTGTCTTTATACTTTTCTCATAAGATTCCCTGTTCATATAGCCTAACATTAGAACCTTCAACGTCTTATCATCCTGAATCACTGCAGGTATCAGCTCTGTTTCGCTTTTAAATATTATATTCATATAATCCTTTTTTATTGCTGTTAATAATCGTTTTATAGCCTTACCCTTACTCCGCTCTTATTAAGATATCTCTTTAGATCTTGAATAATTATCTCTCTGTTATGAAAAACAGATGCCGCAAGTGCCGCGTCTGCGCCACTCTTGAGAAACATCTCCAAGAAGTGATCCATTGTTCCCGCACCACCGGACGCTATAACCGGGGTTTTTAACTTATTGCAGAGTTCAAATAGAGCATCACAGGCAAACCCTTTTTTTGTTCCATCATGATCCATTGATGTAAATAGAATCTCTCCTGCTCCTCTCTCGGTTGCCTCAACTGCCCATTCAAAAAGATCTCTCGACTCATCCTTTGTCCCCCCTCTGCTCATAACCCTCCATCTGTTCTGTTCACACTTTGCATCTATGGCCACGACAACAAACTGGGAGCCGTATCTTCTTGCAATGTCTGTAATTAATCCGGGATTAATAATAGCAGCGCTGTTCAATGTTATCTTGTCTGCACCTGCATCTAATAGTGCGGATGCATGACTAGTATCTGATATGCCACCACCTACAGTGAATGGTATATTGAGCTCCTTTGCCACTTTTTTTACAAGTGAGATGAAGGTCTTCCGACCCTCCGTGGTTGCACTTATATCAAGATAGACCAGTTCATCTGCTCCTTCGCTTGCATAAAACTTTCCCATCTCTGCAGGATCACCAATCTCTTTGAGGTTGATAAAATTTACCCCTTTTACTGTTTTTCCCTCATGAACGTCAAGACAGGGGATTACTCTTTTTGCAACCATAGTTTTAAATCATTTAAGTCAATTCTCTTTTCATACAACGCCTTACCAACAATAACACCTTTTAAACCTAACATTTTAAGTGTGTTAATATCATCAATATCTCTTACACCACCACTTGCAATAATATCAAGATTCGGAAAAGTTGCGAGAAGGTTCTGATATATCTCAAATGATGGGCCTGTTAGCATTCCATCTTTATTTATATCTGTGCAAATTATCTCCTTAACGCCTAAATCAATAAAGGTTGATATAAACTGATTTATATCCTTGTTTATTTGATCTTTCCATCCGTTTATCGCTATCTTTCCATCCTTTATATCTACACCCAATATTATACTGTTGTACCCATAAATATCTATAAGCGAAGCGAGCATGCCGGGGTTTTCAATTGCAGCACTGCCTACAATTATTCTGTTTGCACCACTGTTAAAGAGGGTCTCAGCATCTGTTACTCTCCTTACTCCGCCACCATACTGAATACTCATCCTTGAGACCTCTCGTACCCGTCTAATCACATCAATGTTTACAGGAGATCCCTTTTTTGCTCCATCAAGATCTACTATATGCAATTTTTTAAGGCCACTATTTTCAAACTCTTTAGCAACTAATTCGGGAGAAGAGGAGTATATCTTCTTTGTGGAGTAGTCACCCATTATAAGCCTAACGCACTCACCCCCTATTATATCCATCGCAGGAATAATATCAAACTCTCGTCTGTTATCTTTATTGGTTTTCATC